>DATLQE010000237.1:0-4649 GCA_035535335.1 Lapillicoccus sp.
TGCCGCGCCGGTGGCTCCATTCGAGGAGGCCGATGACCAGGGTTCCGAGGGCGACGACCACGCCGATGACCAACGCCGAGCCGGAGTCGACGACAGCGGCCGCGGCTAGGGCGACGATCGCCGCCTGGGCGGCGGCACCAAAGGTCAGACAGGTGAGTTGGCAAACGCGCGCATCACATACGGGGCTTCCTGAACCTGTGGCTGGAACGCCCAGCACTCGGTTCGCTCACCGCTCAGGATGCCGCCGCAGCCCCGGTGAGGTCGTCCGCCAACAGGACGCCAATGCGGATGAGGCTCGGTTCCTCCTGTTGACCGAACACGACTCCAGCCACGGGGAGACCAACCGGCGTCCCTCGCGCGTCCGAGGCCGGCGGGCCTCGTCAATTGTCCTTGAACACGTAGACCGTCTCGACCAGGCAGGGCTCCGGGTGCACCTTGGCGACGCATACGGCATCAGGCAGGGCATGAGCACAGACGTACCCGTCCGCGTTGCCCGCCCTGTCGACGAGGCCGGGAACCGGCGCGTTGCCGGCCGCCGCGAGCGAGGCGACGGATCTGAGCTCGTAGCCCGGTGGACAGCCCGGCTGCGGATCGGCGAAGGCCGGCGAGGAGGGGAACGGCATCATCGCAACGAGCAGGCCCAACGCGACAAGGACGACGGGTGAGCGCTTGGACATGGATGAACCCCTTTTCGACGACGGTGTTGGTGTGGCCACCCCAACGGATGCCGCTCGGAAACGCGTCGACGATCGCTTGGAGACGCGATCCAGAGCGGTTGCCCGAGCCGTCGAATCGACGTCCTGCCAATGCCGCGCCCGGTATCTTGGCGTCGAATCGTGAGGGACGGTTGCCATGGCGACACCCACAGACGTACAGCCTCAGGACGACCTGCGGGTCGGCATCCTCGGACCGCTCGAGGTTCGCCGAGGCGGTGCGCTCTGCCTGCTCGGTGGCCGACAACAACGGTTCGTGCTCGCCCTCCTCGCCCTCGAAACCGGCCACGCCGTGTCGCTGGACCGGATCGCGGACGCGCTCTGGGGCGAGGACCTGCCGTCCAGCTACGTCCCGACGATCCAGACGTACATCTTCCGACTGCGTGAGGTGATCGAGCCCGATCGGGCCAAAGGGGATCCGGCGCGCATCCTCGTGTCGACGCCCGGAGGCGGATACCGGCTAGAGCTGCCGCTCGCAGCCGTGGATGCGATGCGTTTCGAGGCGGACGTCGCGCGCGGTCGGGCCGCGCTCGAAGCGGGTGATGCCTCGACCGCCGCGGCCACGTTGGGTGAGGCCCTCGGACTGTGGCGCGGAGACGTGTTGTCGGACCTCGGTGACCTCCGTCCGGTGCTGGCCGCCGCGCAACGCCTCGGCGAGGTAAGGCTGGCCGCGATCGAGGACTGGGCGGCGGCGGAACTCGCCCTGGGACATCACTCAGCCCTCGTCCCGCAGCTCGCCTCGCTCGAGGCGGCGCACCCACTGCGAGAGCGACTGACGGCGTTGCGGATGGTGGCGCTCTACCGCTCGCATCGACAGGCCGATGCGCTGACGGTGTACCAGGAGGCCCGGCGGCGACTGGCCGAAGACCTCGGCGTCAGCCCTGGCGACGAGCTCCGGTCGTTGCATGAACGCATCCTGAAGCAGGACGAGGAGCTGGCCCGATCGCCCTCCGGAGACCCTCCGGCTCTGTTGTCGTGGACGTCTCGCAACCATGTTCACTCGACGAGCGCCGGGTCAGGGGCTGAGGGACCCAGCGCGCCGGTATCGGCGCCCGCCATGGACCCACCGCTCGTGACGGAGCCGCCTCTCCGCGGACCGCCGAACCGGAGGAGGGCTGCGCTGGCCCTCGCGACCGTCGTCCTCATCGCCTCGACGCTCGCGTCCATGGGGATCACTCGAGCGCGGGACCGGGAACCGGTACAGCCCGTCCCGGCCAACAGCGCCGCACGGGTCGGACCGAGCGGGCTCATGGGTGAGGCTGTCGCCGTCGGGGACGTGCCGATCGGGCTCGCCGAGGACGCGGGCTCGGTCTGGGTCCTCGACCACACCAACGCCGTTGTCGAAAGGATCGACCCGGAGACCCGGCAGGTCGTCCAGATCATTCCGGATGTCGGAAACGATCCGCAGTCGATCTCGGCCCGAGCTGGAAATGTCTGGGTTGCGGTCTTCGGGTCAGGGATGGTGACCCGGATCAACGCAGAGACCAGCAGGGTCGTCCAACGGATCGACGTGGGCAACCAGCCGTCGGCGATTCTCGCGAGCGACACCGGAGTGTGGGTCGCGAACAGCGGTGACAACACCGTCCAGCGGATCGACCCGAATACTGGTGGCACCGACCGCGCGATCCCGGTCGGCAACGGCCCGGCGGCGTTGGCGATGGCCGGATCGACGCTCTGGGTCGCCAACGCCCGCGGCGGCACGGTTACCGAGCTCGACACGCATACCGGTGAGTCACGCCGGGCCGACATCCCCGTCGACGCCGGTCCCGCGGCGCTCGCCGTCACCGACACCGACGTCTGGGTCGCCAACCAGTTGGGCCGCAGTGTTTCCCGGATCGACCGGGCGTCGGGGCTTGTCGCTCGGATCTTCGTCGACGACGGACCGTCCGCGATCGTGTCGAGAGGGGAAGACGTGTGGGTCGGCAATGCCTACGCGGGGACACTGTCACGGATCGACTCCCGGTCGAACGCCGTCACCCAGGTCGCCGTGGGCAGCTCACCGCGAGCGCTGGCTGTCGTCGGCGACGACGTCTGGACGGCTTCCGGAGCCTTGGCCAGTGCCGACCACGTCGGAGGGACGTTGAAGGTCGCAGAGAACTTCCCGTTCGACGCCGCGTCCGTGGACCCCACCGGCGCGTACTACGCGCCCGTCATCTCGATGTTGCGCCTGGCGTACGACGGCCTCGTCGCCTTCAGCCGTCCGGGTGGTCTCTCCGGGCAGACCATCGTCCCGGACCTGGCCACGGCGCTGCCATCACCAACCGATGGTGGCCGGACCTACATCTTCACGATCCGTCGTGGCATCCACTACTCCGACGGTCGGGAGGTCAAGGCGAGCGACTTCGTCCTGGGCTTTCGGCGCACGCTCGTCCGGGTTCCCGACCTCGGCCTCTTCGACGCCGTCGTGGGCGCCGAGGGGTGCGAGCGGGAGGCCAAGACGTCGAGCGCTCCGAACTGCGACCTGCCCGGCGTAAGGGCCGACGACGACGCGATGCGCCTGACCATCCATCTGAAGGAACCCGACCCCGAGCTGCCCTACAAGCTGGCGTACATCGTGGCGCCCGCACCGAAGGGAACCCCGCTCGACGAGGTGGTTCCGCCGCACTGGATCCCGTCGACCGGTCCGTACCAGATCGGCTCGTTGGACAAGGACGGATCGCTCACCCTGGTCCGCAACCCCTACTTCTCACCGTGGTCGCACGCCGCGCAGCCCGCCGGCTATCCCGACGTCATCGTGCATCGCTTCACCGAGCCCCCGCAGCAGGCCACCGAGGACGTCCTGGCCGGCCTAGCGGACCTGGCCCCAGTCCCGTACGAGCTCCACGACCTCACGGTGAGCCATCCGGCGCAGACGCACCCCTTCGACGAGGCGAGCACCGACTTCCTCTACGTCAACACGCACCAAGCGCCGTTCGACAACGTCCTGGTCCGGAAGGCGCTGAACTACGCGGTCGACCGCCGCGAGTTCCGGAAGCTGTACTCCAGTGGGCGCCCGGTCGCGGGGGTCAGCTGCCAGATGCTGCCACCGAACTTCTCGTCATATGCGCCGTACTGCCCCTACCAGACCGGACCGCCCGACGAGGACTACCGGGGGCCCGACCTGGTCAAGGCCAGGGAGCTCGTGGCGCAGTCCGGAACCCAGGGCGCTTCGGTCGTCATCCATCGCAAGGTGCAACCACCGGGTGAGCCTCAGAACCCCTGGTACCCGTTCCCCGAGTACATCGCCCACGTTCTGCGGGACCTCGGCTACCAGGCCACTGTCGAGAACATTCCGGAGGAGCATCGCCCTTACGACCCTGAGGACCCGGCGTACGAGGGATATCAGCTGTTCACCCAGTCCGGCTGGGTGGCCGACTACGACATGGCGTCCACCTTCTACGACCACGTCGCCTCGTGCCGGCATCGCAACCTCACCCGGTACTGCAACCCGGACATCGACGCCGTGGCGAAGAAGGCCTTCGATCTCGAGGCGTCGGATCCGGGTGCGGCCCTGGCCCTGTGGTCGCAGGTCGACCGGAAGCTCGTGGACGACGGTGCCTTCGTCACCCTGGGAAACCGGAGGAACATGGAGGTCGTCTCGACCCGCGTCGGGAACTACCAGGCGCGCGCGTCATACGGCGCGGTCTTGTCGCAGCTGTGGGTCCAGTAGGCGACGGGCTCTCCGCGTGGGCGGCGAGCCCATCGCGCCACGGACCAGCCCGGCTCTAGACGACGTCGACGGTCTTGGTGATCACGTTCTCGTCGTTGCCGAGGTACTTGACCAGGAGCTGCAGAACGTGATGGCCCTTCGGCAGATAGATCATCGCAACCCACGAGACCGCCGACGCGGTCCCCGGGCCTGGTTCATATCCGAACTCGTTGTTCTCCGGCGAGACGAAGGTGAACTGGTGGGAGACCACCTCGAACCTCGGTGTGCTGATCGTCGTGGCCGGCAGC
>DATLQE010000238.1:0-2450 GCA_035535335.1 Lapillicoccus sp.
CCACGAGACCGGGCAGGAGATCGACGGCGTCGTGCACGCTTTTGACGACCGGGAGGCTCTCCGGGCAGCCTTGGACGGCCTCGTCTACCGACCGGAAGCGTCCGCATGATCCCGATGCCCCTGCGGGATGTCGCCGTGCTCGCGGACGGGTCCGTGCACCCTGTCGCGACTGGCGGCATCGTCGTCGACGGCCCCGTCGTCACCGACTCTCGCGAGGCGGGGCCCGGTTCCCTGTACGTCGCCCGGGTCGGCGAGCACGCGGACGGGCACGCCTACGTCGGCGCCGCCCACGATCGCGGCGCCGTGGCCGCCCTGACCAGCCGGGTCGTCGACGAGCTGCCCTGCGTCGTCGTCGACGACGTCCAGACCGCCTTCGGGCGCCTGGCGCGTGGCGTCGTCGACCGGGCGACCGGGCTCACCGTCGTCGCCGTCACCGGCTCGTCCGGAAAGACGTCCACCAAGGACCTGCTGGCGCAGGTGCTGGGCACGGCGGGCGAGACGGTCGCGCCGGTCAACTCCCTCAACGGAGAGATCGGGGTGCCCCTGACGGCATGCCGCGTGACGCCGGCGACCCGGTTCCTCGTCGCGGAGATGGGTGCTCGCGGCGTCGGGCACCTCGCCTACCTCACCACCATCGCTCCGCCGGACGTCGCGGTCGTCCTCAACGTCGGAGTGGCTCACGTCGGCGAGTTCGGGTCGAAGGAGGCCGTGGCGCAGGCCAAGGGGGAGCTCGTCGAGGCGCTGCGTCCCGAAGGGCTGGCGGTCCTCAACGCCGACGACCCCGAGGTCGCCAAGATGCGCTCGCGCACCCAGGCCCGCGTCGTCACGGTCAGCACCTGGGCCGACGCGGACATCCGGGCCGCCGACGTGCGCCTCGACGCGCTCGGGCGCGCGTCGTTCGTCGTCGAGGTTCCCCACGGCCGCGCCCAAGTCGATCTGCAGCTCTCCGGCGCGCATCACGTCGGGAACGCGCTGGCCGTCGTCGCGACCGCGCTCGAGTGCGGGCTGAGCCTGGACCAGGCCGCGACGGGGTTGTCAAAGGCCCGGCCGGCCAGCCGGTGGCGGATGGAGGTCCACGAACGCCCGGACGGCGTGACCGTCGTCAATGACGCCTACAACGCCAACCCCGACTCGATGCGCGCGGCCCTGGAGGCCCTGCGCTCGATCGGCCGGGGCGCGCAGCCGCACCGGCGAACCTGGGCGGTGCTCGGCGAGATGCTGGAGCTCGGCGGCCTCTCTCGCTCCGAACACGAGCGTGTCGGCGGGTGGGCCTCCGCCCTGGGCGTGGACCGGCTCGTCGTCGTCGGCCAGCGGGCCCGGGCCATCGCCGACGGCGCGGTCGGCGGCACAGGCAGGCATACCGAGGTGACGCTCGTGAACGACGCGGACGACGCATACGACCTTCTGCAGGCGCACCTGCAGTCCGGCGACGTCGTCCTGCTCAAGTCCAGCCGCGATGCCGGACTGCGCTGGCTCGGCGATCGGCTCGTCGGCATGGAGGTGCCGGAGTGAAGGGCGTCCTGATCGCCGCGGCGGTGGCGCTGCTCGCGGCGCTGCTCGGCACACCGATGTTCATCCGATTCCTGGTCAAGCGCGGTTACGGCCAGTTCATCCGCGACGACGGACCGACGACGCACCACACCAAGCGCGGCACGCCGACCATGGGCGGCGCGGTGATCCTCGGATCGGTACTCCTCGCGTACGTCGCGGCGCACCTCTTCACGCTGACCTCCCCGAGCATGAGCGGGATCCTCGTCCTCTTCCTCATGACCGGCCTCGGCCTCATCGGTTTTCTCGACGACTTCATCAAGATCTCAAAGCAACGCAGCCTCGGACTGCGCTCGGGGCAGAAGCTGGGCGGACAGATCCTCGTCGGGGTGATCTTCGCGGTCCTGGCCCTGAACTTCCCCAACGACCAGTACCGCACCCCGGCCTCGCCGTTCATCTCCTTCGTGCGCGACACGCACATCAACCTCGCCATCGGCGGGAGCGTCGTCGTCGGGACCCTGCTCTTCGTCATCTGGGCGAACCTCATGATCGCCGGTACGTCGAACGGCGTGAACCTCACCGACGGGCTGGACGGACTTGCCGCCGGCGTGTCAACGATGGTCTTCGGGGCATACGTCCTCATCGGCATCTGGACCTTCAACCAGAACTGCCAGATCAACCCCGGCATCAAGTGCTACGAAGTGCGGGACAGTCTCGACCTCGCGCTCGTCGCCGCCGCCGGGATGGGCGCCTGCTTCGGCTTCCTCTGGTGGAACGCCTCGCCGGCCAAGATCTTCATGGGTGACACCGGTTCCCTCGCCCTGGGCGGCGCGTTGGCCGGGCTCGCGATCACCACGCGGACCGAGCTTCTGATCGTCGTCCTCGGCGGCCTCTTCGTCCTCATCACCCTGTCGGTGATCGTGCAGGTCGGGTCGTTCAAGCTGAGGGGCAAGCGGGTCTTC
>DATLQE010000239.1:0-2389 GCA_035535335.1 Lapillicoccus sp.
GCGTCGCGCCGGACATTGTCACGGTCCGCTTGGTACGTCAGGACCGACGACCATGCCGCCGATCGAAGATCAGCGCAGGGCTTCCGTCACGTACGCGAGGACGAGCGCATTCTCGGAGCTTGATCACCAACTCATTGGTCACCCCAGTCCCAACGTGTGGCCGCTGCCCACAAGCCGACCGGCGAACGGGCATGCGAACGTGGGCTTGAGGGAAATCCGCGTACGCCCCGTTCCAAACAGGAACCGTCGTCAGCGCTCACGGGTGGGTCCGCGGCCCGGGGCGTCACGTGGGGACCGGGGAGTGCGTTTCTCGCTCTCGATGCTGCGCCGAAGCCACTCGGCTCCGGGATCGTCGCCCGCTTGAGTGGGGTCGACGTCGCCGACGGCCGCAAGCCCCGTGCGGTGAAGCATCCGGGAGGCGTCGTGGGCGAGCAGGCTGATCTCGCGGTCGACGTCAGAGCCGTCGACTATAAACTCCAGCGGTGCGGGGTCGGTGTAGTAGCTGCGAATGTGCGCTTCGAGCTGCTCGGGTGTGGCGGTCGAGAGCCCGAGACGGCCAGCCAGGGCCACGACGTCGTCGGCGTCCTTGGCACGTTGCGCGATGAGCTTGGTGGCCAGCAAGAATCCGTCGTCGGCGTAAGTGACCCGGAGGCCAGGTTCGGCCGGCTGGTCGAAGACGCCACCGGGCAGCGGAGGCATCCACATGCCGGCGTTCGGGTTCAACCAGTCTTCCGGCAGACCGCGCTCCCGGGCCAGCGCCTTGGCCTCCTCGAGGACTGCGGTGTCGCGGGTGAGCGCGTCGACATCCTCGGTAACCCGGTCACGGCGTATATGGTTGGCCGCGATCGCCGCACCGCCCACCACGAAGATCGAGGCCGCGACACCACGCCGCCGGAGCCGGGCGTCGAGCTCGTCGAGCAGGTCGGCGGTCTCCTCGGCGGTGAACTCATGCCGGCGGCTCGTCATGCCGTCACCAGGTCGCGTGCGGGTACATAGATGTTTTGACGGCTGAGCCACTCCGGCGTCTGGGCTCGGACACGGTCGGGACTCAGGAACGGATGAGCCGGCATCCACGGGTCAGCCAGCGGCTCCCGCAGCGACCACGCCGGCGCCTGGAGACCAGCGGCCTCAAGTTCGTGGGCGGCGACAGCGGCCAGCAGTGCATCCCACTCGGCCGACCCGACAGTGCCTGGCTCGGCCTCCCAGGCATCCAGCAGGACCTGGTCGCGCTCCCCGGCGATGAAGGCGAGGTGGTCGCGGCCCTGGAGCAGCATGCGCCAAATCCACTCGACCTCGTCGGACAGGAAGTACTCCCTCATCGCCCCGGCGGTGACCGGCGCAGACATCAGGCCTCGAGCGGCCGCCGCCCCGAGCGCTCGGCCCAACCGACGAGCCCGCAGCAGAAACTGCGCCGATGGTCTGGTGTCCCCAGTGAGGTAAGTCGATAGGCGCGGCGCGGACGTGCCAAGCGCCCGCGCGAACGCGGCCTGAGACAGGCCGCTGGTAGTCACGGCCTCCCGCAGCAGGGCCATCACCTCCGCTGTGTCTCGGTCGACCAGGTACGCCACAGCTCGATCCTACCATTATCGAATTCGATAATAGTCACTGTCCATTTGAGGACCCTCCTACGGCGCCATGACGCTGGGTCACTTTGGAACCGGCTCCCGGGCGCTACCTCCAACACAGCGACCTCGACGACCGAGAGTCGTTCGACCCGCGCCATATCCGCCTCCCAAGAGGCGGCGCAATCTCCTTGTGCTGCTCAGCGGCGGCGACCCGACCTTGGCGACTAGCCCATACACCTCGTGCAAGTGTCGGCCAGATCGGGAGTCCGTCAGGTGCCGAGGAAGTTCTGTCGGGGCAAGCAGGCTTGGCCCAACCGCTAAGTAGCACTCATTCACAACGAGAAGCGACGGTGGTCACGACCCGGTTGTTTGAGGAGGGCACGACGTTGTCGAGCTCGTCGAGGTTCGAGACGTCAGCCTTAAGGCGGCCACCGGCTTGTCGCGCTGCTCCGACATCTGGATCGGAAACCGCGCGAGAACAGGTGCGAATAGAAGTACCGCGGGCATCGTCGCCGGCGGCGACGACCTTCCCCCAACTGTCCCTCAGCGCGACGGTGTCCATCAGGCTCAGGGCGACCGAGATTCGACGATGTCAGGCTCCGTGGAGGCGACCACCGCAATCGCCCTCAAGAGGATGTCTTCGGGGACTCTGGCCTCCCGCATGGCGGCCACTAGATGGCTGACGACGGCGGCGAGGTCATCATGGCTAATTCCGAGGCCGGCGTGGGCCTGGTCAAGCGGGCGTCCGTCGTAGTCTGCCGGGCCGCCGAGCACTTGTGAGATCAACAGCACTTGGTGGCGCTTGAGTCGCGCAAGGTCGACCC
>DATLQE010000240.1:0-12184 GCA_035535335.1 Lapillicoccus sp.
GCGATCGTCGCGCTGGCCCGCCGCTACATGCGCCAGCCGACCCACATCCGCGCCATGGGCGACCCGAGCGAGAACGCGCATACGGTCAAGGCGATCGAGCAGTTCGTCTACCGGGCACACGCCATGGACAAGGTGGAGATGCTGTCCCGCATCCTGCAGGCGCGCGGACGCGGGCTGACCCTCGTGTTCAGCCGCACCAAGCGGACCGCCGCCAAGGTCGCCGAGGACCTGTCCGAGCGCGGGTTCGCCGCCGCCGCGATCCATGGCGACCTCGGCCAGGGCGCCCGCGAGCAGGCGCTGCGGGCGTTCCGGCACGGCAACGTCGACGTCCTCGTCGCGACGGACGTCGCGGCGCGCGGCATCGACGTCGAGAACGTCACCCACGTCGTCAACTTCCAGTGCCCGGAGGACGAGAAGACTTACGTCCACCGGATCGGGCGCACCGCCCGGGCCGGCAACACCGGCATCGCCATCACGTTCGTCGACTGGGACGACATGCCGCGCTGGGGGCTGATCAACCGCCAGCTTGACCTAGGTATCCCGGAGCCCGAGGAGACCTACTCCTCCTCGGACCACCTGTATGCCGAGCTCGACATCCCCACCGACGTCAGGGGACGCCTCGGCACGGCGCAGCAGACCCGGGCCGGCCTCGAGGCGGAGGAGCTAGAGGACCTCGGCGAGACCGGCAAGGCCTCGGGCCGCCGCGGCAAGAGCCCCGAGCGACGACGCGAGGCCCCTACCGAGGAGCGGCCACCCCGGAACCGCAACCGCCGGCGGACTGTCCGCACCCACACCGACGGTGACGCGGGGGCCGCCCCGCAGCCCGCCGAGGTTTCCGCCGCCGCTGCCGAGTCGACCGACGGCCAGGCCCGCCGCCCGCGGCGCCGCCGCCGCCGTGGCGGCTCCGACACCGCCCCGGCGGCCGTCGAGGACTGACGCGGCCGACTCGTTCCGGGCTCGACCGGTCGGGAATCCGACCGGACGGGCCCGGACTCATGACCGAGTCGTCATCCGGCTGCGCAACGCGGCGGCCACCTCACGGTAGGCCGCCGCGCCCTTCGACGACCGTGACGTCGAGAGGATCGAGCGACCCACGGCGGGCGCCTCGGCGAACCGCACGGTCTTGGGGATCGGCGGCGAGAGCACCGGAAGGCCGTAGCGCTCACCCACGTCGGCCAGCACGGCCTGGGCGTGGTTGCTCCGCCCGTCGAACAGCGTGGGCAGGATGCCGAGGATCTCGAGGTCCGGGTTGAGGATCCGCTGGACGTCGGAGACCGTGTCGAGCAGCTGCCCGACGCCGCGGTGGCTGAGCATCTCGCAGGGCATCGGGATGAGCAGGCCGTCGGCCGCGGTGAGGGCGTTGAGGGTGAGGACGCCGAGCGACGGCGAACAGTCGAGGACGACGACGTCGTAGGAGTCGAGGACCGGCTCGAGCGCAGTCCGCAGGACGTACTCGCGTCCCGGCCGCGCCAGCAGCTGCGCCTCGGCCCCGGCCAGCTCGATCACCGACGGCACCAGGTCCACGCCGTCGGCGCACGTCACGACGGCGTCGGCGACCGGCGTGCGCCCGGCGAGCACCTCGTTGACCGACGTCTCGACGGTGTCCGGGTCGACGCCGAGCGAGAACGTCAGACAGGCCTGCGCATCGAGGTCGACCAGGAGGACGCGTTCACCCCGCTCGGCGAACGCCGCCCCGAGGCTCGCCACCGTCGTCGTCTTCGCCACCCCGCCCTTCTGGTTCGCCACGGCGACCACCCAGGCCGCCCGGCCCGCGGAGGGGCTGGAGGAGCTCCTCCTCGGGGTACGACTGGCCATGCGCACGCCTCTCGTCACCGGCTTCGAGGGCTGCCCAGGAGGACTTCTCCGGCCCCATCCGCTGTCCCTCCGGACACCAAGCACGGTAGTCGCACCACGCGCACAACGCGGACGGCAGGGGTGGGAAGGACGGTGACGCCGCGCCGTGCTCGGCGAAGGACGCGTCCGCGGCCCGGGCGTCGCGCGCGAGCGAGTCGGCTTCGTCGAGCTTGCGAACCAACGACTCGCCGGTATGCGTGTGCGCCGCCACCGTGCCGGTGGGCACATGATGGAGCTCGACCCGGACGCACCGGCGGCGGAACATCCGCCACGCCGCGGCCGCATACAGGGCCAGAGGCAACGACGTCCGCGCGTCCTCCTCGGTGCAGGTGCGCCGGCTGGTCTTGTAGTCGACGACGACGAGCTCCGGCCCGTCGGCTCCCTCGCGCTCGTCGATCCGGTCGACGCGGCCGGTCAGCACCAGGCTGGCCGTGCGCATGGAGACCACCCGCTCGATGCCGCGCGGCTGCGTGTCGGGGTCGACGTCGCGGAGGTATGCCTCCACCTCGCCACCGACCTTTCCCCGCCATCGGGCACTCTGCTCGTCGTCGCGGAACCCGGTCTCGATCCACGCCCTCCGCAACAGCTCCGCGCCAGCCGCCGCCGTCCGCCTGCGACGCGGCAGGTCCCACCAGTCGCGCAACGCGTTGTGGGTGGCGATGCCGACCGACGTGTGCGCGCGAGGTGGACGGGCGGTCGGCCGTGGGCGGTCGAGGTACTGGAACCGGTAGCGGCGCGGGCACTCGAGGTAGGCCAGCAGCCGACTCGGCGACGCCGCGTACAGCGGCGTGGGCATGCCCTCGAACATGCCCTGCCGCGCCGCCGTCCGCATCGTCACATCGGCAACGTACCGAGATGCGGCGACGACCCCCGGCATTGATCCACAGACGCCGGGGGCGGGTCGCGGGCGTCGGTCAGAGCCGGTCGTACTGGCCGACGCGCGTCCGGTTGGCCTCCTCGCGGTCGCGGACGACCTTCGAGACCACCACGACGGCGAACATCGCGCAGAGGATGCTCATCCCCATCGTCCAGCGTTGCTGAACGCTGACGTCGAGGAGCCAGACGTTGACGAAGTTCCAGACGCCGGTGACGGCGAGGAAGAGCACTGCCGTTCCGAAGAAGGCGCTGGTGTGCGGTTGGGGCTGCTGGGACATGGCGTCCGTCCTCTCGGGTCGTTATTGATGGGTGCGTCGTGCTTCGCGTGTCGGCCGGGCGGCGCGCCGATGACGAGCGCTCACCGCGGCCTTGGACAGGCTGTGCCGATGGCCGTCGAGCTGATGCACCTTGAGCACCTGCTCGAGCTTCGCGTGCCGGATCCGGCTGGCCTGCTTGCTGATGCCTTGCGCCGCGCCGATGTCGCCGTAGCTGGTCTGCGGCAGGGTGGTCCGCAGCTCGTGCACCGCCTGGGCCTCGAGGATGTCGAGGGCCACCCGGGCTCGGGAGATCAGCTCGACCATGGTCAGCGCGTCGCCGCCCGCTGCGGCCGGGCGCTCGGGTCCCGAGGCCTCTTGCAGCAGGGAGAGGATGGAGTCGTACATCTCCTTCAGCTCCATGACCGAAGTGTCGTAGCGACAACAAAAATTGTCAACGACAAGTTACGTTGTCGTTACTGACCGGGCGGTCACGCCCCTTCAGTCACGAACGCCCGGACGGCGCTGGCGACCATCTGCACGGCGATCGCCGAGAGCAGGAGGCCGGCGATGCGGGTGGCCAGGACGGTGCCGGACTCGCCGAGGACCCGGCGCACGACCGTCGCGAAACGGAGGAAGAGGTACACGACGAGCATCGTCCCGAGCAGCGCGAGACCCACGGCGATGTACCCCGGCACCCCGGGCCCGGCGCCCGCCTGCTGGACCGCGAGCATCATCGCCACGATGGCCCCAGGGCCGGCGAGGAGGGGCGTGCCCAACGGGACCATGGCGACGTTGACCCCAGCGTCGGCCATGGCGTCCGACTCCTGGCCGGTGAGCAGCTGCAGGGCGACGAGGAGCAGGAGCAGGCCCCCGGCACCCTGCAGGGCGGCGATGGAGACGTGAAGGTAGTCGAGGATGCGCTGCCCGAACAGCGCGAAGAGGGCGATGACGCCGAACGCGACGAGGGACGCCCGCCGCGCCGACGCCGCCCGTTCGGCTGAAGTCATCCGGGCAGTGAGGGCCAGGAAGATCGGCACCGCTCCGGGCGGGTCCATGATGACGATCAAGGTGATCAGGGTCGACACGAAGACGGTGACCGCGGCGGACCAGTTCTCGGTCACCGCAGCACCGGGACCACGCCACTCGACCGACCCTCGATCTCGGCCAGCACGTCTGGGGCCGTGGTGTTCTCACCGAGCCGGTTCTCCTTACCGGCGCCGTGGTAGTCACTGGACCCGGTGACGAGCAGGCCGAACCGCGCAGCCAGCTCACGACCGTGCGTCCGCGCCGCCTCGTCGTGGTCGCGGTGGTGCACCTCCAGACCGGACAGCCCCGCTGCCACCATCTCCTCGATGATCGCGTCGCCGGCCCCGGCACCTCGGCCGCGCCCGAACGGGTGGGCGTGCACGGCCACGCCGCCGGCCTCGACGACCAGCCGGACCGCGTCGACCGGGTCGGGGGCGTAGTGGCGCACGTAGTACGGGCTGTCGTTGCCGAGCCAGCGGAGGAACGCCTCGTCCCGGTTCGGGACCGTCCCGTTGGCCACCAGCGCGTCGGCGATGTGGGGACGGCCCTCGGTCGCGCCCGGGGGCACCTGGGCGACGACGTCCGCATACGAGATGGGGATACCGTCGGCGGCCATCCGCTCGACCATCCGGCGCAACCGGCTGACCCGCGCCTGGCGAGCGTGGCCGATCTCGGCCGCCAGGCCGGGGTGGGAAGGGTCGGCGAGGTACCCGAGGAGGTGGATGGACCGGCCGTACCGGGAGCAGGAGATCTCGATGCCGCGGACCAGGGCCACGCCGTGCCGGTCGGCCGCCTCCGCGGCCTCCTCCCAGCCGTGCGCGGTGTCGTGGTCGGTCAGCGCAACGACGTCGAGGCCGGCCCGGCGGGCGGCCTCGACGACGTCGGCCGGCGCCTCGGTGCCGTCACTCGCCGTCGAGTGTGTATGCAGGTCGATGCCGGCCAGCGCCGCTCACCCGGCCTCGGGGGGTCGGCGCCGGACCACCCTCGTAACGGCGGCCATGACGACAGGGATGAGGCTCCAGGCGACGAACGCCCACCCGTGGATCACAAAGGCGAGGGGGATGGAGACCCCGAAGAGGCTCATGAGCACGAGGTTCCGGGTCCGCCCCCGCTGCAGCAGGCCCGGCGGGGTCTCCGGTGCGAGCAGCCCCTCTCGCTCGAGGTAGCGCTGGGCCAGGAAGAAGGTCAGCGCCGCACACACCTGGACCAGGGCGTAGAAACCGAACCGCCACGGGAAGTCGCTGTGCGAGATGTCCTCACCGCCGTAAATGACCCGCGTCGCGTACGGCGTGACGACGACGGTCAGGAGCCAGAGGATGTTGAGCGTGACGAGGCGCGGTGGTGCGTCGGTGACGTACCGGTACACGCGGTGGTGACCGCGCCAGTACTGGGCGATGACGAAGAAGCTGATCAGAAAAGCGAGGTACTCGCCCAAGTGGTCGGCAACGAATTCGCCCAGTCCAGAAGCCGAGTCGGCATCGGGCACCGGGAGATCGAGGGCCAGCAGCGTCATGGCGATCGCCACGACGGCGTCCGAGAAGAAGGCGAGCCGTTCGACCGACTGGCCGGCCGCCTCCGCGGTCGCGGACCGGCCCATCGCGCCGATCGCGATATCCGGCCTCGGGCGGCCGGATGGTGTCCCCCCACTCACGCGCGCCAGCGTAGCGACGCGTGTGCCGGCAGTCGGGGTCCCCGCGAAGGATCGGAGCGGAGCGCGGGGTCCCCGCAACGTTCAGAGCGAAGCGAAGAGCGTTGGGGGGAGAACTTCGTGGGATGACCTAGCGCTGGTCGACGTCCGCGGGCACCGGCCGACCGGGGTGGTCGCCACCACGCGCGTCGAGGTAGGACCGCTTCGGCACCATCACCTTGCGCCGGAAGATGCAGACGAGGACGCCGTCCTGGTTGTACCCCCGCGTCTCGACGTGGACGATCCCGCGGTCGTCCTTGCTCGTCGACTCCCACTTATCCAGGACCGTCGTCTCGCCGTAGATCGTGTCGCCGTGGAAGGTCGGCGCCACATGGCGCAATGACTCGATCTCGAGGTTGGCGATCGCCTGGCCCGACACGTCCGGCACGGACATGCCGATGAGGAGCGAGTACACGTAGTTCCCGACGACGACGTTGCGCCCGAACTGGGTCGAGCCCTCGGCGTAGTGCGCGTCCAGGTGCAGGGGGTGGTGGTTCATCGTCAGCAGGCAGAAGAGGTGGTCGTCGTACTCGGTGACCGTCTTGCCAGGCCAGTGCTTGTACACGGCCCCGATCTCGAACTCCTCGTACGTGCGCCCGAACTGCATGGCCCGCATCCTGCCCGACGGTCCGGTATGCGGGTACTCCACCGATGCGTGCCGTTGCTCACGGTCAGGACCGGGTCAGCCGGTCGACTGCCGCGCGAATCGCCTGGACGCTGACGCGGGCCGCATACGTGCCGAGTGAGACCCCCGCGGCCAGCCCCATGCCGACACCGACCGCGCCGAGCAAGGTCCCGAGGCCCTGGTAGAGGCCTGACCCGCTCTCGCCGGAGACGATCTCGAACAGACCGCGGTAGACCGCCCGGCCCGGCAGCAGTGGCACGATGGCCGCCGTCGTGACGGCCAGCGCCGAGAAGCGAATCCGGCCCAGGGCCAGTTGTGTCACGAAGCCGATCACCGACGCCGCCAGTGCCGCGGCGAAGCCTGAGCTCGTCCCGGCCTCGGAGACGAGCAGGTTGACCGCCCACCCCACGGCCCCGACACCGGCCGCGACCAGGGTGCTACGGACGCCGGTATACGTCGAGACCGCCCAGCCCGCCGCGATGAGCGCGGCGGCGACCACCTGGACGAACCGTCCGGCCACGTTCTCGGTGTCCGGTGAGATGGCCAGGACGACGCCGAGGCGGTTGGCAACGCCGAGCACGACGACGATGCCGACGACGATGCCCAGAGTCAGCACGATGACCTGGAAGATCCGGGCGCCGGCGGTGACGTAGAACCCCTCGATGGCGTCCTGCGCGGCACCCACCAGCGACAGCCCGGCGAGGAGCACGACGATCCCGGAGGCCACGACGACCGAGGGCAGCACACCCTGGAGGCGCCCGGTCGAGGACTGGACCACCGCCAGTGCGACGGCGAAGACCGTGGGAACCGCCGCGCCGATGGCCTGTGTGAAGAACCCTGGCACACCGCGGCGTCCGAGCGCCGTCACCACCCGGAAGATCACGGCGGCGCTGAGGATGCTCGTCGCCACGATGACCCAGCCGCCGCCGAGGAGCAGCGAGGTCCCGGCCCCCATGGCTCCCGAGGCCGCCGTGGTCACCCAGCGGCGGTAAGGATGAGGGGCGCGGACCACCATGTCGAACCGCTCCCGAGCTTCGGACACGGGGATCGGCTCGGCGGCTATCGAGTCGACGACGTCGTGCAGACGCTGGAGGCGGGTGTAGTCCTGGTTCCGGGCCCGGACCACTCGGGTCACGCCCAACGGGTCGGCGTTGGGGCCGCGGTTGTAGGACACGGTCAGCGCGCTGAACGTCACGTCGACGTGCAGCGACCTCAGCCCGTAGACGGCGGTCAGCTTCAGGACGCTGCTGACGACGTCCGACGCCTCGGCGCCGGTGGCCATCAGGGCCACCCCGACGCGGACGGCCAGCTCGACCACGGCCCGGCCGGTGGCGACGTCGACGCCGTCAGGCTGGGTCCAGACAGGGATCGGGTCGGTCGGCGGGTCGGTGGCACGGACGACGTCGCGGGTCCGGCGGCGCAGCGCGTTGCCCGCGGCCACCCGGCCCCGCCGCGACCGGGACGGTCGCCGGGGCGGTGGAGCGTCGGGCACGGGACCAGCCAAGCAGACCGATCCCGAGCGTCTCCGCTGGGCGCCGAACCGCGACCGATCGACAGGAACCAACGGCCAGCCGGTCGACCCCGATGTGAAAGCCTGACGCCATGGCGGACTTCGTCGGTGCGGTCGACCAGGGGACCACCAGTACCCGCTTCATGGTGTTCGACCACGACGGGACCGAGGTGGGCCGCCACCAGCTCGAGCACGAGCAGATCCTGCCGCGGGCCGGCTGGGTGGAGCACGACCCGCTGGAGATCTGGGAGCGGACCAAGACCGTCATCGGCTCGTGTCTCACCCAGCTCCACCTCACCGCCGCCGACATCGACAGCATCGGCATCACCAACCAGCGCGAGACCACCGTCGTCTGGGACAAGAACACCGGCCGGCCCTACTCCAACGCGATCGTCTGGCAGGACACCCGTACCGACCGGATCGTCAAGGCGCTCGACGCCGACGGCCGCGGCGACACCATCCGGCAGCGGGCCGGCCTGGTACCAGCGCCCTACTTCTCCGGCGGCAAGCTCCAGTGGCTGCTCGAGAACGTCGCCGGGCTCCGCGAGGCCGCCGACCGCGGCGACGCGCTCTTCGGCACCGTCGACTCGTGGGTGGTGTGGCAGCTCACCGGAGGGACCCGCGGCGGTCGCCATGTCACCGACGTCACGAATGCCAGCCGGACCATGCTCATGGACCTCGAGACGCTCCAGTGGGACGAGGAGCTGCTCGGCTTCTTCGGGATCCCCCGCTCGATGCTGCCGGAGATCCGCCCGTCCAGCGACCCGTCGCTCTACGGCCACACCTCCCCGAACGGCCCCTGGAACGGCGAGATCGCCATCGGGGGTGCCCTCGGCGACCAACAGGCGGCCACCGTCGGTCAGGTCTGCTTCACGCCCGGCGACGCCAAGAACACCTACGGCACCGGCAACTTCATGATCCTCAACACCGGTGAGGATCTCGTCCGGTCGCAGCACGGACTGCTGACCACCGTCGCCTACCAGTTCGGCGAGGCCAAGCCGGTGTATGCGTTGGAGGGCTCCATCGCGGTCACCGGCTCCGCCGTGCAGTGGCTGCGCGACCAGCTCGGGGTGATCCGCAGCTCCGAGGACGTCGAGACGTTCGCCCGCCAGGTCCCGGACAACGGGGGCGTCTACTTCGTGCCGGCGTTCTCCGGCCTGTTCGCGCCCTACTGGCGGTCCGACGCCCGAGGAGCCGTCGTCGGGCTGTCCCGGTTCAACACCGCTTCCCACCTGGCTCGCGCCACGCTCGAGGCGATCTGCTACCAGACCAAGGACGTTGCCGACGCGATGTGCGAGGACAGCGCCGACGCCGGCAGGCCGCTTGACCTGCGGGTCCTCAAGGTCGACGGGGGCGTCACCGCGAACGACCTGTGTATGCAGATCCAGGCCGATGTCCTCGGGGTCGAGGTGAGCCGCCCGGTGGTGGCCGAGACGACCGCCCTCGGCGCCGCATACGCGGCCGGTCTGGCGACCGGATTCTGGCGTGACACCGACGAGCTCGCCGCCAACTGGCACGAGGACCGTCGCTGGACGCCGCAGTGGACCGACGAGCAGCGGGCGGCCGGGTACGCCGGCTGGCGCAAGGCCGTCGAACGGACTCTCGACTGGGTGGAGATCTCGTGAACCCGCGTCCACTTTCCCCTGAGACCCGCGCGGCCGCGATCGAACGGCTCGCGTCCGGTGAGGAGCTCGACGTCCTCGTCGTCGGGGGCGGTGTGGTCGGTACCGGATGCGCTCTCGACGCGGTCACCCGCGGCCTGACGACCGGGCTGGTCGAGGCCCGCGACTTCGCATCGGGCACGTCCAGCCGGTCGAGCAAGCTCGTGCACGGCGGGCTGCGCTACCTCGAGATGCTCGACTTCCGGCTCGTCCACGAGGCGCTCATCGAACGCGGCCTGCTGCTCACCCGGCTGGCCCCGCACCTAGTCCGGCCGGTGCGGTTCCTCTACCCGCTGACGCACCTCGGCTGGGAGCGCGGCTACGTGGAGGCCGGCCTCACGCTCTACGACGGCCTGGCCCGGAGCACCGGCAACGACGGCGGCCTGCCTTGGCACAAGCATCTGAGCCGACGGGCCACGCTGCGGATCGCTCCGGCCTTGAAGAAGTCCGAGCTCACCGGCGCCGTCCAGTACCACGACGCGAAGGTCGACGACGCGAGACACACCATGGAGGTGGCCCGAACGGCCGCCACGTACGGCGCGCACGTCGCCTCGCGCGTCGCCGCGGTCGGGTTCCTCCGGCAGGGCGAGCGGGTCACCGGCATCCGGGCCCTGGACAAGCTGACCGGTGGTGAGTTCGACGTGCACGCACGCCAGGTGGTCAACGCCACCGGCGTCTGGACCGACGACACGCAGGCGATGGTCGGCGAGCGCGGCCAGTTCCACGTTCGGGCGTCCAAGGGCATCCACCTCGTCGTCCCCCGCGACCGGATCCATTCGCGCTCGGGCATCATCCTGCGCACCGAGAAGTCGGTCCTCTTCGTCATCCCGTGGGGTCGGCACTGGATTCTCGGCACGACCGACACCCAGTGGGACCTCGACAAGGCCCACCCGGCCGCCACCTCGGCCGACATCGAGTACCTGCTCGACCACGTCAACAAGTTCCTCACCACACGGCTGACCCAGGCCGACGTCGAAGGGGTGTATGCGGGCCTGCGGCCGCTGCTCGCCGGCGAGAGCGAGCAGACCTCCAAGCTCTCCCGCGAGCACGTCGTCGCCCATCCGACACCCGGGCTCATCGTCGTCGCCGGTGGCAAGTACACGACGTACCGGATCATGGCCCGCGACGCCATCGACGAGGCGGCCCGCACCCTCGGCGGATCGGTGCCCGAGTCGACGACGCAGGACATCCCCATGGTCGGCGCCGTGGGGTATCACGCGATGTGGAACCGGCGGGCCGCACTCGCCGAGGAGTCCGGCCTGCACGTCGAGCGGATCGAGAAGATGCTCATGCGGCACGGCATCCTCACGACTGAGATCCTCGACCTCATCGCGGCGGACCCCTCCCTCGGCGAGCCGCTTCCCTGCGGTGAGGACTACCTGCGGGCCGAGATCGTCTACGCCGCCTCGCACGAGGGCGCTCTCCACCTCGACGACGTCCTCGCCCGGCGGACCCGCGTGTCGATCGAGACGTTCGACCGCGGGATCGGGGCATCCCGGCCGGCCGCCGAGATCGTCGCGCCGATCCTCGGTTGGGATGCCGCCACCATCGACAACGAGGTCGAGCACTACCGCCAGCGGGTCGAGGCGGAACGCACGTCGCAGACCATGCCCGACGACGAGTCCGCCGACCGCGCTCGGTTGCGAGCGCCGGACATCAACGGCTGACTACGACACGGTCACCGAGAGCCGCTCCAACAGCTCGGATCGGGAGGTGACTCCGCTGCGGCGCTTTATCCGCGCCATGTGGTGCTCCACGGTCTTGGCCGACAGGTAGAGGGACTCGCCGATCTGCCGGTACGTCATGCCGGCCAGGACCAGCTCGACGACCTCGCGCTCACGGGCGCTGAGCGGGACGGCGCCCGCCTTGGTCTCGGCCGGCGACGGCGTGCCGTACCCGGTCGCGTCATTCGAGGTCGCAGAGAGCAGGTCGCGAGCGCATTCCATGAGCGACGCCGTCGTCCTGCGGTCGATCGCGCGGGCGGCCGCGTGTCCGGCCAGCCGCGCCCCCTCCCACCGTTGCCCGACCGTGCCGAGGCCGCGGGCGGCGCTATCCACGGCCGGCGGGTCGACGTCGCCGCCGAGGACTGCCACCCAGCTGCGTCCGGCCCGCGCCAGCGCCGCGGCGAACGGACTGGTCGGCGCGGCCGAGAGGAGGGCGGCCGCGTGCGGCGCCATCGCGTGCGGCCGGTTGGTGAGGATGGCCGCCTGGATGCCGTACCAGTGGAACGCGGGTCCCCACAGGGGTGGGTTGCCCAGCCGGTCGAGGAGCTCCAGCGCCTGGTTCCAGACCGGAGCAGCCAGCTCGGGCTCGTGCATCCGGGCCGCGGCCAGCCCGATCTCACCGAGCGGAAGCAGACTGTAGAGGTCGACCGGGTGACCGACCAGCACTCCCCGAGCGTCGACCAACAGCCGGGCGAGCCCGCGCACGTCGTCCTGTCGGCGGGCCAACCCCACCCGCAGTCCCCAGACCCACGGCTGCTCGCGCCCGGACTGCGGGTCGATCGCCTCGAGGAATGCGTGCGCGGCCGCATACTGTCCCGCTTGCATGCTGGTCCACGCCCGGAGCGCCGCGTACCGGGAGGCGCCGGCTGGGTCGTCGGACCCGGTATGCCGCGCGAGGACCGACTCGGCCATGGCCAGATCCCCGGTGTGCAGGGCCATGAGGGCTGCGAGGGTCTCCGGCCGG
>DATLQE010000241.1:0-2121 GCA_035535335.1 Lapillicoccus sp.
CCCGGCGATCACATAGTCGTTCGACACCGGCTGTCTCCTCAGACCTCGTCTCAGACCTCGTCTCGAACCGGTCCATGGTCCCAGAGACGACGACGTTCGCCGACCGCCCAGCGAGCCGTCTCCGCCACCACCGGGTCGGAGTCGTCGACCCAGGGGCGGACCAGTTCGTCGGCCGACGGACCGAACACGGCGGGTGCCGCATGGATCGCGCACGCCCGCAACCACGGGTCGCCCCAACGCCCCTCGGGGTCCGCGACCAGATCCGTGACCCACTCGGCGGCCGAACGCTCCGGAGCGGCGGCGAGGTCGTTGGGATCCGGGTCGAGCAGCGCCGCGACGCGCTCACCGGTCTCACGGCCGGCCAGCACCTCGAGGAGCTCGATGGCCAGAGCACGCTCGTGCGCTCCGGGTTCGCGGAGGGCGGTCACGATACGGTCGACGCGACGGCGTCCGTGGTGCATGGCGAGGTGTTCGGCCACCGTGCGCGATGAGTGCTCGGCGTCCTCGGTCAGGGCGCGGTGGAGCATCCGGAGGGCCGGGTCCTCGCCGAGCGCGGCGGTCGCGGCTCTCGCCCGCGCCACCCGCACCTCGCGGTCGGCTACCACGGCCGGGATGTCGGGAAGCCCAGCGGGGGCGGCCGGTAGCGAGTCCCGCATCACCCCCAGGGCCCAGGTGAGCCGTTCACGGGATACCCCCGGCGGCTCGTCCGCCAGCCGGCCTACCGCGCCGGGCGCCACCTCGGCCGCGTGACGCTCCAGGGCGTCGGCGAGAGCGGCGCTGGGTGGCGAGGTGGTGATGGCGTCGAGCAGGTACGGGGCGAAGAACGGGTCCGGTGCGGCGGCGGATCCGGAGAGTGCGGCCTGGTGTACCTCGACGTCAGGGTCGCCCAGAGCCGTCACCCATTGCTGCTGGGCCTCCTCGGCCGACTCCCCTCCCGCCTCGATCAGCTCGCAGACGGCGGTCAGCCGCGCATACGGGTCGGCGGACGTCATCAGTCCCGCCACCTCCGTCGCCAGCAGGGGGCGCCGTCCGCTAACCGCGGAGAGGCCGACCATGACGTCGCGCCCGTCCGCGCTGGCGAGTAGGCCCTTGACCACCTCGCCGTCGGACTGGAGGAGGTCCAGCGGCTCCCACGGCCGCGCGGCGACGAGCGCGAGCACGCCCTCGCGGTACCTCTCGTACGCGACCACGGCGACGACCAGCCACGCCGCGGTCAGAACCAGGGTGACCGCGACGACGACGATGACCCCGAGGTCGGCGAACCGGAAGGCGAGCAGGAGGACGCCGACGAACCCGAGAGCGAGCGGAGCACCCGCCGCCTCGACGACGGTCTGCGCGTGCAGGCGGCTCGACGGGTGGAGAGCCTGGTACGCCGTGTTGATGGCCGCCCGCGTCATGCCGTCGATGAGGGCGATGTGGGCGACCTGCTGGGCACAGACCGCGACGAAGAAGGCGGTGCCGCCCTCACCCGCCAGCACCCCGACGACGGTGCTCAGCAGGAGCAGGACGATCATCCCGAGCGGGTTGGCGGTCAGGCCGCCGCGCTCGCCGTACCGGACCAGGAGCCGCCCGGCCGCGAGGAAGACGAAGGTCAGTGCGACGACGTTGATCAGCGTGCCGTAGAGGCCCTGAAACCGCGCCAGGTCACTGGGATCCGGGAAGTGGTAGGCCGCGCGCTCCCACACGACGTAGTCGAGCAGCTGGGTGACGGCGGCGGCCACCAGCTGGTAGCCGAAGATCATCACGAACAGCCGCTGGCGACGGGGCGGCGCACTCCTCGGGGGCGCCGCGGTCACGGTCCCGGACTCCAGCGGCGGCCGTCGGGCGAGCTCGGCCGGGAACCGTCGGCCCGTGGCGATCGCCGTCCACAGGTAGACGGCGCCGATGACGACGTCGACCAGCAGCAGGTCGACCGGCCCGCCCAGTGGCCCGATCAGGGCCGTCGTCGCGAGCCCACCGACCACGAAGCCGAGCGAGAAGCCGGCCACGATGCGGGCGAAGGACTGCTTCATGGTGCGGACGTCGAGCAGTCGCCCGGCCTGGGTCCCGATCAGGACGAACCCCACGGGGATCGCGATCGGGAACAGACCCACGAGCAGCGCCGAGACCCAGTCCTGGTGA
>DATLQE010000242.1:0-4076 GCA_035535335.1 Lapillicoccus sp.
CCCGGGTCCTCTCCACGGGCCTTCTGCGAGGCCCGGACCAGGTCCGGCGCCTCGCGCACGAGCTTGATATCGATCACCCGACCAGGGTATCGAGGGGCCATGGCCGCCCTGCCTCCCCTTTTCGCGGAGGAGCACGCCTGCGAGCCGTGCGGACTCGCATACGCCGAGCTCTCGGTCGACCGGTGTCTCGCGCTGGTGACCGACTCCGTCGCGACGCTGGAGGCCCTGCTGCCCACTGTCGACGACCGCGGTCTACGCCGGCGGCCGGAGCCGGGGACCTGGTCGGTCGTCGAGTATGCGTGTCACGTGCGGGACGTGCTGTGGGTCTTCGCGGTCCGGCTGCACCGGGGCGTGCACGAGGACCGGCCGGCGCTGGACCCGATGTACAACGACTGGCGGGGCGAGCGGTTCGGGTACGCCCGGGTGCGGGTCGACGTCCTGCTCGCCGAGCTGCGCGCGGCGACGGAGGGCTTCGTGGAGGAGGTCCGGTCGGTGCCCGACGACGCGTGGAACCGGGTCGTGGTGCGGCGGCCCGAGGAGGTGCGGACGGTGCGGTGGCTCGTGCGGCAGGCGGCCCACGAGTGCGTGCACCACCTGGGCGACGTCAGGCGAATCCTCGGATCGTCGTGATACCGACCGCATTTCCTGCCGGTATCACCACGATCCGCGCGTCCGCTACGTCAGGCCGGCCTGACTCTTGGACTGCAGGGTGTCGTCGGCGAACAAGAGAAAGGCGGTCCCCATGCCGTCAGCGGCGTAGCAGGTGAGGGTGAATCCCTTGTGGCCGGCCAGCTCCGTCTCGGAACCCTTCTCGCAGGGACCCGTGATCGCCTCGACCTGCGCCGCGGACTGTCCGTTCTGCAGCTGGTTGAACTTGTCGAGCGTCATCGCACCCTTCCGCGCCTCACCCGAGGTGCCGCCCAGCCCGAACTGTGACTTCGAGACCAGCGTGCCGCCGGTGAAGAGAAAGGTGGCGTTGCTCAGCGGCTGGTCTCCGGCGCAGAGCAGGCCCTTGGTCTTGACGCCGGCGATGTCCGACTCCGAGATCGTCTGGCAGGACCCGGTGACGGCAGTCACCTGCTCCTCGGTCATCCCGTTGGAGATCTGGTTGTACCGGTCCAGCGTGAGCCCGGCCCCTGCGGAGGCACTCGCGCTGGACGATGCGCTGGTCGACGTCGCGGACCTCGTCGCGGACGTCGACGACGCTGACGGAGTCGGAGCCGTCGTCGTGGTTGTGGCGGTACACGCCGAGATCCCGGCAACGGCACCGCACGTCGCAGCCACCACAGCCCATCGCCGGAGACGTGCTGCCGAACGGAGAAGCCTCATGATCGCCCCTGCCTGCGATTCCCGATCCCCGATGTCGCGAGGATCTTGGCAGAGGGGTCACCTCCGGGCAATCGGAGAGGGAAGGCCTGCCCTCACGGAGCGTTCGAGTGCAGCGGCTCGCCCGTCTCCAGCAGGGTCTTGAGGGCGGAGAGGACGCCCATCCAGCCGGCGCCGGCGACACCGGAAGCGGTGCGCGGCGCACCCTCCAGCCGGTCGTGGATCACCGTGAGCAGGCAGGTGCCGTCGTCGTCGGGCGTGATCTCCCACGTGACCCGGCTCTCCGACTCGTCGGCCAGCTCGGGGTCGTAGAGCGACTTCCAGCCGTGGACGACGCGCCGCGGCGGGTCCCACTCGAGCACCTCACCGTCGCCCCAGTTGGAGCCGTCCGGTCCGAACGAGGAGTAGCGGTCCGGCTGGATCGTGATCGCCGCACCGTGGAAGTAGCGGCGGGTGAACTCGGGAAGCGTGATCGCGTCCCAGATCTGCTGCGGCGTCGCCTTGATGACGATGCGGTACACCTGGATCGCCGTCCCCTCGTCGGGGACGACGGCCGGCTGGTAGGTGCTCAGGTCAGTGCTTGTGTCGGTGCTCATCTCGGTGCTCATCTCGGTGCTCATCAGGGGGCTCCTGTCGGAACTCGAGGGCGGTCTTGAGGTCGACGAGCGCGGTGACGCGCTCGGCGCGGTACTTGTCGACCCAGCGGTCGGCAACCAGCTGGATGGGAACGGGGTTGAGGAAGTGCCGGGTCGAACGCCCGTCCTTACGCGTGACGACGAGCCCGGCCTCCTCGAGGACGCGGACGTGCTTCATCACCCCGAACCGGCTCATCGCGAACTCCTCTTCGAGCTCGCCGAGCGTCCGCCCGTCGCGCTCGAAGAGCAGGTCGAGGAGGAGGCGGCGCGACGGGTCGGCCAGGGCCTTGAACACCGCGTCGTCATCCTCGGGCACGGAGCGACAATAGGTGACCATTTGGTCACATGTCAAGCCTCCCCGCGGACGTCCCATACGTGGTGGTACAGGTCGTGGAGCAGGTACCGCCCCAATGACTCGACCGTGAACGTCGAGCCGTTGCTGCGGACGCCGGTCCGGTTCCACTGGTCGTCGCCGACCTTGCTGTATGCGTCGGCCAGCGCCTCACCGGTCTGGGTCACCTCGGTGGCGACGATCGCCGGGTCCTGCTCCCAGTAGCGTTCGACCACCGCCGTCGCGTCCTGGTCCCAGTTGGCGAAGGCCGGGTCGTCCTCGGCGAGCATGAGGTCGAGCCGCTCGCGGAAGATCCGGTGCACGTCCCGGACGTGACACGCATACTCGAGCGGCGACCACGTCGTCGGAGCCGGCCGGAGGGTCGCGTCGGGACGGGCGAGTAGGTCGGGCCACCGGGAGGTGGCATCACGGACGAGCGCGGGAATGGCGACCGGCTCGATCGCTGCCGTGTCGAACCCGCACTCGGGACACGGACGCAGCAGCGTCCACGTCCAGTCCTTGTCGTCCGGTACTGGCGCCTGGGGCTCGGCCATCGCCCGAACCTACTGCCCGGACAGCGGGCCCCAGCACCCGCTAGCGTCTGGCTGTGTTTGACAGCCCGGCGCTCTGGATCGTCGTGGCGATCGTCGTTCTTGTCGTCGTTGTCGCGGTCGTCGTGGCCCGCCGCGACACCGTCATGGAGGTCACCGGGATCGCGCGCCGCCGGCGCCGGCCACACCGCGACGAGTTCCGGCCGGAGCACACCGACGAGAATGCGCCGCCGCCCAAGCGGGCCGGCGTCGTCATCAACCCGACGAAGTTCGTCGACGTCGGGTCGGTCCGCGCCCGGGTCACGGCCGCCTGCCTCGCCCAGGGGTGGGGTGAGCCGATCTGGTACGAGACGACGATCGCCGACCCGGGGACCGGCCAGGCGCGGCGGGCGGTCGCCGACGGCGCCGCGGTCGTGTGCCCCCTCGGTGGGGACGGGACGGTGCGGGCCGTCGCGGCGGCGATCGTGGGGACCGAGACGCCGCTCGGGCTGCTGCCGGGCGGTACCGCGAACCTGCTGGCCCGCAACCTCGAGCTGCCGGTGGACTCGATCGACAAGGCGCTCGTCGTCGCGCTGACCGGTCAGAACGTCCGCATCGATGTGGGGCGGATGGCCGTCGACCCGTCCGGCCAGCACGCCGTCCCGGACGAGCACATCTTCCTCGTCATGGCGGGGATCGGGTTCGACGCGGCGATCATGGCCGGGGCGCCCGAGCGGCTCAAGGCGCGGGTGGGGTCGGCCGCATACATCGTGTCCGGGTTCCAGAACTTCCTCGGGCCGCAGTTCAAGGTGCGGATGAAGGTGAATGGTGAGGGCGAGTTCTCCCGCCGCACCCGGACCGTCATCGTCGGCAACTGCGGCCGGCTCCTCGGCGGCCTGATCCTCATGCCCGGCGCCCGCCCGGACGACGGGGTGCTCGACTCCGTCGTCCTGTCACCGCGTGGCGTGGTCGGCTGGTCCGCGGTGGCCGGGCACGTCGTCACTCGCCAGCACCGCGGCCACCCGCTCATCGACCGGCACGCCGGCCAGGAGATCCACATCGAGGCCGACGAGCCGCAGGAGGTTCAGCTGGACGGGGACCCCATCGGCACGGCGCGATCGATGACCGCGACCGTCGATCACCTGGCCCTGGTCGTGCGAGTCGGCGTGAACGGTCAGGCGAAGAGCAACGGTCAGGCGAAGAGCGCGTCGCCCCAGTAACCGCCCTCGCGGACGCCGGGCGGGCAGGCGAACA
>DATLQE010000243.1:0-8281 GCA_035535335.1 Lapillicoccus sp.
ACCACCACGGTGGGCGGGGAGCTCATCGGTGCCGGTCCTCCATCTCGTCGCGCCATCTGACGTCATCGTGCACGGCCTTGTCGTACCGGCGCACGGCAGAGGGCTTCGGCGCGATCACCGACGCGCCGAAGGCGTCGGCCGCAACCGCGGACCCGTCGAGGAAGCTGCCACCGGGCAGCTTGAGCACCTCGAGGAGGTCGCCCGTCACGGCCCGGGCGTCCCCGGCCGGGTCGTGCAGGACGTCGGCCAGCTCGCCGACCGCACCAGGATCGTCGACGCCCGCCGCGGCGACGACGTCGGCCAGCCGGGCCACCGGCAGTCCTCCCGGGTGGACCACTCCGTGACCCCGCTGCCAGACCAGCCACCGGCGTACCGCGCGCCAGCCTCCCGGCGTCACGCAGAGCACGGCGCGGCGGCCCACGACGCCGACGCCCACCGCGGGCCGGAGCCGATGGGGCACCGGCCGGTTGAGGAGCATCGTCACCGCGTCGTCATACGGCGGGCGGACGGCCGTCGACGGCTCGACCGGGAGCACTGCGGTCCACCGGCCGTCCTCGGGGACGACGGCCAGCGGCGAGACGCCCGTCTCGGCCCACGACACCGCAGCGGCGACGCCCCCGTGGACGAGGAGGATGCCCCGCGGAGGTTCGCGCAGGGCCACCGCTAGAGGCTGCCCTTGGCGCTCGGTATGCCGGTCACGCGCGGGTCGACGGCCACGGCGGCCCGGAGCGCACGGGCGACCGCCTTGAACTGCGCCTCGACGACGTGGTGCGGGTCGCGGCCGCCCAGCACGCGGACGTGCAGCGCGATGCCGGCGTGGTGCGCGAGCGTCTCGAAGACGTGGCGGGTCAGGGAACCCGTGTAGGTCCCGCCGATGACGACGTACTCCTGGCCCTCCGGCTCCCCGGTGTGGACGCAGTACGGGCGGCCGGCGACGTCGACGACGGCCTGGACCAGCGCCTCGTCGAGCGGCACCGTCGCGTCGCCGAAGCGGGAGATGCCACGCTTGTCACCGAGAGCCTCGCGCAGAGCGTCTCCGAGGACGATCGCGACGTCCTCGACGGTGTGGTGGGCGTCGACGTCGACGTCTCCGGTCGCGTTGACCGTGAGGTCCACGAGCGAGTGCTTGGCCAGCGAGGCGAGCATGTGGTCGTAGAACCGCACCCCGGTCGAGATCTCGGACTCGCCCGTGCCGTCGAGGTCCAGGATGAGGTCGACCTTCGACTCGCCGGTGGCGCGGCTGAGGCTGGCCCGGCGGTGCCTCGCGGCGTCCGTCATGCCCTTGCCTCCTCGGCGCGCTGGTACTGCTGTCGGTGCGAGTGTGGCAGATCGGCCATGGTCCGCAGGAACGCCGACGTCTCGTCCGGCGTGCCGGCGGTCACCCGCAGGTGGTGCGGGATGCCGACGTCGCGGACGAGGACGCCCCGGTCGAGCAAGGCCCGCCAGGTCGTGTGAGCATCGGCCAGCCCGGCGAAGAGGACGAAGTTGGCATCGCTCGGGACGGGCGGGTACCCCATGGCGTCGAGCTCGCTGACGATGCGGTCGCGCTGCCGTTTGATGGCTTCGACGGTCGCGAGGAGGCTCGCGTCGTGCCGCAGAGCGGCGAGCGCGACCGCCTGGGTGGGGTCGGACAGGTGGTAGGGCATGCGCACGAGCCGGAGCGCGTCGACGAGGTCAGGGTCGGCGGCGAGGTAGCCGACACGCGCTCCGGCCAGGGCGAATGCCTTGCTCATGGTCCTCGTGACGACGAGCAGCGGTCGGCCGTCGAGGAGGGTCATAGCGCTCGGCGTCCCGGGCCGGGCGAACTCGGCGTAGGCCTCGTCGACGACGACGAGCGACTCCGGGGCGGCCGCGAGCACCGCCTCGACGACCGCGTGGTCGAGCGCGGTGCCCGTCGGGTTGTTCGGGGAGCACAGAAAGACCAGGTGCGGCCGGTGGCGGCGGACCTGGCGGACAGCGAGGTCGGCGTCGAGGTCGAAGAGACCGTTGGGCGTCCCGCGGAGACCGTCGACCCAGGTGGTGCCGGTGGTCCGCGTGATGATCGGGTGCATCGAGTACGCCGGGGTGAAGCCGAGGGCCGTCCGGCCTCCTCCCCCGAACGCCTGGACCAGGTGCAGGAGCACCTCGTTCGACCCGTTGCCCGCCCAGACCTGTTCGGGCGCGATGCCGACGCCGGTCTGGGACCGGAGGTATGCGGCGAGGGCGTCCCGCAGCCGGGTGAACTCGCGGTCGGGGTACCGGTTCAGGTGGCGGGCCGTCTCGGCCACCGACGCGACGATGGCGTCGACGACGTCGGCCGGCACCGCATATGAGTTCTCGTTGGTGTTGAGCCGGACCGGGACATCGAGCTGCGGCGCGCCGTAGGGGGTCCGGCCCCGCAGGTCCTCGCGGAGCAGGTTCGCGACGGCTTCCTTCACGGGATCGTGTCGCCGAACCGGGCGGTCACGGCTTCGCCGTGGGCGGGTAGGTCCTCCGCCTCGGCGAGGGTGACGACGTGCGGCGCAACGTCGCGCAGCGCGGACTCGTCGTACTCGACGACGTGGATCCCGCGCAGGAACGACTGCACCGACAGCCCGCTGCTGTGCCCGGCGCACCCCCCCGTGGGGAGCACGTGGTTGGACCCCGCGGCGTAGTCGCCGAGGGACACCGGCGAATACGGGCCGACGAAGACGGCGCCCGCGCTGCGCACGCGGGCCGCGACGGCCGGCGCGTCCAGGGTCTGGATCTCGAGGTGCTCGGCCGCGTAGGCGTTGACGACGTCAAGCCCGGCGTCGAGGTCGTCGACGACGACGATGCGGCTCTGCCGGCCCGTGAGGGCCTGAGCGATGCGCTCGCTGTGCTTGGTCCGGGCCACCCGAGCGGCCACGGCCTGTTCGACGGCGTCGGCGAGCTCCGGGCTGTCGGTCACGAGCACCGCGGCGGCGAGCGGGTCGTGCTCGGCCTGGCTGACGAGGTCGGCGGCGACGTGCTCGGCGTCAGCGGTCGCATCGGCGAGGACGGCGATCTCCGTGGGACCGGCCTCCGCGTCGATTCCGATGAGGCCCTTGAGCAGGCGCTTGGCCGCGACGACCCAGATGTTGCCCGGCCCGGTGACGAGCGAGACGGACTCGCAGACGTCCTCCCCGTCCGCGAAGCCATAGGCGAAGGCCGCGACCGCCTGGGCGCCGCCGACCGCATACACCTCGTCGACGCCGAGCAGGGCGCACGTGGCGAGGATGGTGGCGTTCGGGTAGCCGTCGTTCTCCTTCTGCGGCGGGCTGGCGACGGTGAGCGACCCGACACCGGCGAGCTGAGCCGGCACGACGTTCATCACGACGCTGGAGGGGTAGACGGCAAGGCCACCGGGCACGTAGAGCCCGACCCGGTCGACCGGCACCCACCGCTCGGTGACCGTGCCCCCGGGGACGACCTGTGTCGTCGTGTCGGTGCGACGCTGATCGGCGTGCACCAGACGGGCGCGACGGATCGATTCCTCGAGGGCGGCGCGCAGCGACGGGTCGAGCCGGTCGAGCGCGTGGTGCATAACATCGGCCGGCACGCGGAGATTGATCGGCCGCACGCCGTCGAAGCGCTCGCCGAAGTCGCGCAACGCCTCCGCGCCGCGGTGTCGGACGTCCTCGACGATCGGGCGCACCTCGTACATGGCGGCCTCGACGTCGAACTCCGCCCTTGGCAGCGCGTCGCGCAGTGCTCGACGGTCCCACGGGCGGCCCCGCAGGTCGAGCGTAGACATCATGGCGTTCAGTCTAGGTTCGCGCCTCCGCCGTCGAGTCGACCGTCCAGCCGTGCCCTTACGCGGCGAGGACGAGCTCGAGGGCGCGCTCCAGTGGACTCTCGCCGACGTGGGGATCCTCGTGGACGAGCGGCGGCGCGTTGGAGAAGTACCGGTGCCCGGTCGGGGTGGTGACCTCGACGGTATGCGCCGATCCTCCGACGCTGTACGCCCCCGGCGATTCGATGACGCGGGCGTGCCAGCCGACCAGCTCCTTGACGAGGTTGCACCTCACGCAGAGGCCCTGCCCGTTGGCGGCGCTGGTCGAGCCGCCGTCCGCATAAGGCTGCACGTGGTCGACGTGCCGGATCGGCGCCCCACACCCCGGCATCCGGCAGATCCCGCCGTCGCGGGCCAGGAGAAAGCGGCGCAGCCCGCCGCCGAACACCCGTCGGTGCGAGTCCATCGCCACTAACGTGCCGTCGACCGGATGCGTGAAGAGGCGGCGGAGCCACACCTGTGCCTGGGTGGCGACATCCGCTGTGGCTGCTGCATCGCCACTGTCCGGCTCGGGACGGGCGTGCGCCGTCATGGCCGGACTTCTCAGCAACCGGCGCACCCACTCGGCAGGCACGCTTCCGTATCCGGGGAGGCACGCCGGCGTCCCGTCGCCGGAGAGCAGCGCCCGGTCCGTGATGACCAGCTGCACCTCGACGGGCACGGCGTCGGCGATCGCCTGCCCCGTGATCCGCTCGACGAGGGCGTCGGCCATGAGTGGGCCCGTGCCTCGGACGTCGCCGGAGGCTCTGGCCGAGTCGGCGGCCCGGGTCAGGGCCGCCAGGACACCCACCCCCTGAGCGGCCGGGAGCAGCGCGGTCAACCAACACATCGTGTCGGGCGCCGGCCGCAAGGTCACTCGCCGCTCGTTCTCGGCGTATGCCGCGCGGTCGACCACGGCCTGGGCGTCCAGCCGATAGGTGATCGCACGCACGCGGCTGGTCAGCTCCTTGTCGCTGAGGCGACCCAGCCGTTCGCCGACGGTGTGGCGCAGCTCGGCGTCAACCCGCGTCCGATGCTCCAGCGACAGTGCCGCGCACTCCTGGACGACGAGCGCCGCCCGGCGTTCCGAGAGCACGCCGCGCTCCAGGAGTCCTAGCAGGAAAGGCATCTCGTAGGTCAGCGCAAAGGCGAGCCGCACCAACCGGCTGCCGCTGAGCGGGGACTCGCGGCGGGCCAGTGCGACCTGCGCGCCGACCCCGAGTTCCACACGGGTCCTTTGAGCCCGACGACGACGCTCCACGGTCGGGTCGACCGTGTCGTCCGACTCGGGGCAGGACGCCGCGCGGGTGTTCCGCCGAGCCTCCCGCCACCTCTCGAAGTCACCCGCCTCCGCCGCGGCGCGGGCGTGCTCCCGCCACTCCTCGGACACCTGCACCTGCGACTCGGCCAGCGCGACGGTCACCTTCGCCTGCGCCGCTGCGCACGCCGCCTTGACCCGCTCCAGCAGGTCCAGCTGGTTCGTCCGGTCAACGTCGTCCGAGGCAGGCTCCAGTCCGGACAGCGCGACGACCAGACCGTCGAGGTCTGGTGCTGTCGCCCGGCACGATTCGAACATGTGTCCAACGTAGCAAGCCCCACCGACACCGAGGCAGGGACGGACGGTCACCGGCGGAGGAGCAGGAAGTCCTCGAACCCCAGCCGGGGGATCATGACCTGTTCGAACCGGTTCGCCAGGGGCATCGCCACGTCCCGCCCGACGATGCGCGGCTCGGTGACGTGGTGCACGCCGCCCTTCCACCGGATGTCGCAGCCTGCCGCCGCGATGACGTTCTGCGCCCAGTTGGTCTTCCGACCGAAGGGCAGGCAGATGACGAACTGGTCGGGTGCGACGATCAGGGCGACCGGCACCTCATAGGCGCGGCCGGACTTTCGCCCGACGTGCTCGACCACGCCGTACAGCGGGAAGAACCGGTGGCCGGAGAGGCGCAGGGCGAGCCGGTTGAGAACGCCGAACCAGGCCGGCGGGGTGCGTGCAGACGTGGTGGTGGCCATGCCGACAGCATGCCGCAGCCGGCTCGGGTTTGGATCGCGGCCGAACCGGCAGCGCGGTTCAACGCACTTGCAGCAGGTCTAGCAGGACGGCGAGCTCCCAGGCGGTCTCTCGCCACGCGTCGTACCGGCCCGACTGGCCTCCGTGCCCGGCGGTCATCCACGTCCGCAGGAGGATCGGGTCGCGGGCCGGGTCGCTGCTCGACCGGTCGCGCAGCCGAGCCACCCACTTGGCCGGTTCGGTGACGTGCACGCGAACGTCGTGGACGTTGGTGGTCACGAGGATGGCGGGGTATGCGTGCTCGCCGACGTTGTCGTAGGGCGAGTACGCCTTGATGTATGTGTATGCCTCCGAGTCGCGGATCGGGTCGCCCCACTCCTCCCACTCCCCTGCGGTCAGCGGCAGGTTCGGGTCGAGCATCGTCGTGAGGACGTCGACGAACGGGACCTGCGCGTGCAGTGCCCGGAACCGCAGCGGCGCCTGGTTGGCGACCGCGCCGATGACCAGCCCACCGGCCGAACCCCCTTGCCCGCCAAGGCGATCGGTGTGTGCATATCCCTTCTCGACGAGCAGTGAGCCCGCCGCGACGAAGTCGTCGACGGTGTGCTGCTTGGCCATGAGCTTGCCGTCGTCGTACCACCGTCGGCCGAGCTCCTCGCCGCCCCGGGTGTGGGCGATCGCGAAGACGACCCCGCGGTCGAGCAACGACAGCCGGGCCACCGAGAACCACGGGTCCAGGCTGGCGCCGTAGGCGCCGTAGCCGTAGAGCACCGCGGCCGCAGTCCCGTCGAGCGGGGTCGTGGCTTTGCGCACGACCGACACGGGTACCCGAGCACCGTCCGGCGCCGTGGCCCACTCCAACGACTGCACATAATCGGCCGGGTCGTAGCCACCCCGGACCTCGGTGCGCTTGAGCAGTGTCAGCTGCCGCGTGGTGACGTCGTACTCACCGACCGAGGGCGGGGTGACCATCGAGGTGTAGAAGACCCGAAGCGTCTGCGTGTCGATCTCCGGGTTGTCCCCGACGCCGACGGTGCGGAGAGGTTCGTCGAAGGCGATGTCCCAGGAATCGCCGAAACCAGTTCCAGACAAGGGATCTCGCGGAACGATCCGTATCGCCGTCTGGCCCTCGGTTCGCAGCGACACCGCCAGGAACGTCGCGAACGCGTCCACCCCGGTGACCAGCTCGTCCTCGGACGAGACGTTCAGCCGCTCCCAGGCGCCGACCGCTCCGTCGCTCACGACGGCACGCGCCACCTCGAAGTTGACCCGGTCCCGGTTGTGCAGCACGAAGAGCTCGTCGCCGATCGGCTCGACGTCGTACTCGACCTTCGCGGCCCGGGCGGCGACGAGGATGGGTTCACTCGTCGGGTGGGCGGCATCGACGAGCCGGTACTCGGAGGACGTCGACGAGCCGACGGCCACGACGACCCACCGGTCGTCGCGCGACGACCCAACGCCCACCCGGAACGTCTCGTCTCTCTCCTCGTGGACCAGGACGTCCTCGTCGGCGTGACGACCGAGCTCGTGCCGCCACACCTGGTAGGGCCGCCAGGCGTCGTCGTAGCGCGTGTAGAAGAGGTGGTCGCCGTCGAGCGACCAGGCCACCCCGGCAGCGATCCGGGTGACCGAGTCGTCGAGCTCGTCGCCGGTCGCCAGGTCGCGGACGTGGAGGTCGTACTGCTCATCCCCCGTGACGTCGACCGCATAGGCCAGCCCGGTTCCGTCCGGGGTGACGTCGCTGGCCCCGAGCGCGAAGAACTCGTGGCCCTCCGCCTCGGCGTTCTCGTCGAGCACGACCTGCTCACCCTCCGGCGGACCGTCGGTGCCGAGAACCGGCCGTTCGGGAAAGTCTCGGGCATCGACCCGCCCCGCGATCGCGTACTGCAGGCCCTCGACGGTCCGCCCGTAGTACCACCACCCGCCGTGGTGCACCGGCACGCTGAGGTCGGTCTCCTGGGTACGTGCCCGGATCTCCTCGAAGACGGTGTCGGCCAGCGGCTCGACGTGCCGGGTCCGCGCGGCGGCGTAGGCGTTCTCCGCCTCCAGGTAGGCGGTGAGGCGCGGGTCGTCGCGATCGGCCATCCAGGCGTAGTCGTCGACGACGATGTCGCCGTGGACGGTTCGCGTCGACGGCTGCCGGACGGCGTGCGGCGGCTCCGGAAGCGCGCTCGAATCGGTCACCGGACGACAGTAGGCGGGCTCACCCGGCGTAGACGACCGTGGTCTCGCTGTCGAGGAACCGACCGTAGGCCGTCACGGCGCGGTCGACTTCTCCCCGTCGCGTGGCGCTGAGCCGGCCGAACGGGGTGACGGTGACGACGGTGCGCTTTCCGGCGGTCCTGCGGTTCCACGTGCCGACGACGAGGCCGCCGACGACCACGGTGCCGAGGAACATGCCGTTCTTGCCCGGCACCACGCGCAGCTCCTCGTCCGCGGTCATCGGCGCCGAACGGTCCTTGTAGCCGAGGACGTACTCGTCGAACCCGGGCAGCAGCCGGACCGGCGTGCCCCGCGCG
>DATLQE010000244.1:0-3591 GCA_035535335.1 Lapillicoccus sp.
CGGCGAAAGGATGACCCCACCGAGGGGCACATATCCCGAGTTGACGCCCTTCGCGAAGCAGACCAGGTCGGGCTTCACGTTCCACCGGTCGACGGCGAACCACTCGCCGCACCGCCCGAACCCGGCCATCACCTCGTCGGCGATGTAGAGGATGCCGAACTCGTCGCACACCGCGCGCACCCCGGCGAGGTATCCGTCCGGCGGGACGAGGATGCCGTTCGTCCCCACCACCGTCTCGAGGATCACGGCGGCGACGGTATGCGCACCCTCGGCCACGATGGTGTCGCGCAGGTGCTGCAGCGCTCGCTCGCACTCCTGCTTCTCGGTGGTCGCGTGGAACGGGGACCGGTAGAGGTGGGGGCCCCAGAACCGAGCGACTCCTGGCATACCCGGCTCGGTCGCCCAGCGCCGCGGCTCGCCGGTGAGGGCCGATGCCCCGGCCGTCGAGCCGTGGTAGCTGCGGTAGGCCGACAGGATCTTGTGCCGGCCACTGTGCACCCGGGCCATCCGGATGGCCATCTCGTTGGCCTCGGCACCGCCGCTGGTGAAGAAGACCATGTCGAGGTCACCGGGCGCGAGCTCTGCGATGAGGCGAGCGGCCTCGGACCGCGCGTCATTGGCGAACGCCGGTGAGACGCTCACCATGCGCCCCGCCTGCTCCTGCACGGCCGCGATGAGCCGCGGGTGCTGGTACCCGATGTTGACGTTGACCAGCTGGCTGGAGAAGTCCAGGTACCGGCGTCCGTTGGGGTCCCAGAACCAGGCGCCCTCGCCGCCGGCGATGGGGACGGCGTCGATGTGCCCCTGGGCCGCCCATGAGTGGAGAACGTGCGCCATGTCGTTGGTGCGCACCGTCTCCTCGTCGGTGGGGAACGACAACAGTCCGGTCTGGTCGAGCATCGACATGAACCGACACTAGGACTCCTCGGGCGGTCTCGACACCCTTCCGGTCAGCCCGCGGAGACCGACGACGTCGGCGAGGCACCGGCCTTGATCGCCGAGGTCAACGCGGCGGCCGGCACGCTCGGCGCGCGCGGGTTGGTCAGGAGCACGAGGTCGAGGTGGGACAGCCTCGGCAGCCGCGCCGTCGCCGGCACTTCGACGAGGTCACCGGGCGTCAGGGTCCTGGCCATGACCGCGATGCCGAGCCCGGCCCGGACCGCGGCCAGCACGCCGTTCACGCCACGGACGGTGCAGGTGATCCGGCTCGGCCGGCCGGCGTCCTGGAGCGCCTGAGTCGCCACGGAGCGGCTGAGGCTCGGCGCCTGGTAGACGACGAGCGGCACCGGGCCGTCCGCCTCGACCCGGGTGCCCGCGGCGGCCACCCACACCAGCCGGTCGCGCCGGACCACCTGACCGGTCGAGTGCGTCGGCGTGTTCGGACTCTTCTTGACGAAGGCGACGTCGAGGTGTCCGGACTCGATGCGCCGCAGCAGGCCTTCGTTCTGGAGAACGGTCAGATCGAGGTCGATGCGCGGGTTGCGTTGGCGGAACGTCCGGAGGATCTGAGGCAGCGCGGTGAGGGCCAGGTCGTCGGTCACGCCGAACCGCAGCCGTCCGGCGACAGCCGAGCCGCGGAAGTGCGTCTCCGCCTGCTGGTGCGCCGCGAGGATCTCCACCGCGTACCCCGTCAGCGCCTCGCCGTCCGCGGTGAGCACCACCGTCCGGGTGTCCCGGACGAACAGCTCTCGTCCGACCGCCTCCTCGAGCCGGCGCACGTGCTGGCTCACGGTCGACTGCCGCAAGCCCAGGGCGGCGGCGGCCCGGGTGAAGCTCAGCGCGTGGGCGACCGCGAGGAAGGTTCGCAGCAGCTCGGGCTCGTACACCCCGACCCCTCCTCCGCTTCAGCGAACTCATCATGTTTCGTGATCAGACTAATAGGTCTCATCGAGTTGGGTGATGAAAGGCCGGAGGTCAAGACTGGATCGACCAGCCGCATACCGGCCGAGTACCAACGCCAGGACGACCGTGACCACGAGCGACCACAACGATGTCCACACCACCCCGCAGGACCGGCGACCCCCGCCCGCGACGTTCGCGTCGCTGGGAGACCGCAACTTCCGGCTGTTCCTCGGTGGTCTGTTCGTCAGCGGTACCGGCGTCTGGATGCAACGCATCGCCCAGGACTGGCTCGTCCTCACCCTGACCGACAGTCCGACGGCGGTCGGGTTGACGACGGCGTTCCAGTTCCTCCCCACCCTGCTCCTCGGCCTCCACGCCGGCGTCCTGGCCGACCGGTTGCCGAAGCGCCGAGTGCTCCAGGCCACCCAGGGCGCCATGGCTCTCCTCGCCGCCGTCCTCGCTGCCCTGACCCTGACCGGTGCCGTACAGGCTTGGCACGTCTACGTTCTCGCGACTGCCCTCGGTGCAGTGGCGGCCGTCGACAATCCCGTCCGTCAGGCGTTCGTCACCGAGATCGTCGGGGTGGCTCAGGTCCGCAGCGCGATCAGCATGGTGTCGTCGACGTTCCAGATGGGCGCCTTGGTCGGCCCGCTCATGGGCGGGCTTCTGGTGGGACTCGTGGGACCGGGCTGGGCGTTCCTGCTCAACGCGCTCAGCTACCTCGGTCCGCTGACCGCTCTCGCCATGATCCGGCTCCCCGTTCAGCACTCGTCAAACGCGGGTCAGCAGACGGGCACCGGACTGCAGGACGGGCTCCGGTATGCGTTGTCGCACCCGACCGTGCTCTGGCCGACGGTGATGGTCGGCACCTTCGGGTTCTTCACCGTCAGCCTGCCCGTCACCCTCGCCGCGTTCGCGAAGAACGAGTTCGGCTCCGGTGCGCTCGGGGCGGGAATTCTCAATGGTGCAGCCGCCGCGGGAGCGCTGTGCGGTGCACTCGTCTCCGCGCGGCGCCGGAACCCGCTGCGGCTGCGGACCATCGCCGCCGCCGCGGGGCTGCTGGCGGCGGCTCAGGTGATCGCGTCCTTCGGAACGAGCCAGGCGGCCCTGACCATGCTCGTCGTCCTCGTCGGTGCGGCGAACCTCGGCTTCCTCACCTCCGCACAGTCACTGGTCCAGCTCACGGTGCCCGAGCACCTGCGCGGCCGAGTCGTGGCGATCTACCTGCTGGCCTTTCTGGGCTGCGGGGCGATCGGCGGCCCGGTCGTGGGGTTCGTCGACGAGACGTTCGGTGCCCGGTACGGCTTGCTGCTCGCCGGACTGGTTCCCGCGCTCGTCGTGGCCGCCGTGGCGCGGCACCTCGCCGACCAGGCGTCGGTACGGCTCGGCTTCACCCGGATGACTGTGCAGATCGCCCGGCCGGCGCTGGTGGCCCGCGACCGGTAGGCCGGTGCTCAGCTGTCCGGGAAACCCGAGTCGACGCAGAGGATGTTGCCCTCGCTGTCCTTGAACCACGCCGCCTTGCCCATGCCACCCATGTCGGCCACGCCGTCATCCCAGGTGACGCCGGGCATGTCGTAGGTCTCCAGCGCGACTCCCTTTTGCTGGAGGGCGCGGGCCTCCCCCTCGACGTCGTCGACGTGGAACTGGGCGATGGTGTGACCGGCCTGGCCGGCGAACTCGGTCTGGTAGACCTGGAACGTCGTCCCGCCGTCGGTGCGGTAGATGAGCATGCCGGCGTCGGCCATC
>DATLQE010000245.1:0-6753 GCA_035535335.1 Lapillicoccus sp.
ATGACGACCCGTCCGCCGTCCTCGGAGACGTACTCGGCGGACTCGGGCATCCCCAGCACGTCCCGGTAGAAGGCGACCGCGGCGTCGTAGTCCGCAACGGTGACGACCAGCCGAAGCTCCCGAACGCCCGGCGCGCTCATCGGGCCGGCACCTGCGCAAGCGCCTCGATCTCGACGAGACACTCGGGCCGGCCGAGCGCGGCCACGAAGAGCACGGTGATGGCGGTCGCGTGCCTGCCCCACACCTCCTGGGACGCGGCGTAGGCGGCAGTGATGTCGACGTTCGCGGCGAGATAGATCGTCAGCTTGGCCACGTCGGCCTGCGTGCAGCCGGCGCTCTCGAGGACCGTGATGACGTTGCGCAGCGCCTGCTTGCTCTGCTCGACGGGATCGTCACTGACGACCTGGCCGGTCTCGTCGACGCCGTTCTGGCCACCCACGACGAGGAGCGAGCCCGGACCCTCGACGAGGACGCCCTGGGAGAAGGCCGGGTTGTGGTGCATCGAGTCGGGGTTGATGTGCGTCAGGGTCATGTCGCTTCTCCTGTCGGGTCGGATCGGCCCTGCATAGTCTCGGCCGCTGTGCGCGCATGGCTACCATCGACCGCGTTCCGGGTGCCGGCGTGCGGTGCATCGCTTGCAACCGACGCACTCCAACAAGGATGACCGATGACGATGAGCGTCCCGTTACCGCATGTCGCCCAGCCGAGCAGCCCCACCGAGTACGTCCTCACCATCTCCTGCCCGGACCGACCAGGGCTGGTCGCCGACGTGACGCGGTACATCTTCGAGAGCGGCGGCAACATCGTCGAGAGCCAGCAGTTCGAGGACCGGCTCACCACCCGGTTCTTCATGCGGGTGCACTTCGTGACGGTCAGCGGTGGCACGGGTCCCGACGAGCTCCGGACGTCGTTCGCTCCCATCGGCGCCAAGCATGCGATGACGTGGGAGATGTGGAACGCGCGCGACCCCTACCGGACCCTCATCATGGTGTCCAAGCTCGGGCACTGTCTGAACGACCTGCTGTTCCGGTGGTCGACCGGCAGTCTCAACATCGAGGTCCCGGCCGTGGTGTCGAACCACACCGACCTCGCGCCGCTGGCTGCGGCCTACGGCATCCCGTTCCACCACATCCCGGTCACTTCCGACACCAAGCAGCAGGCCGATGCCCGGCTCCGCGAGCTCGTCGGCGAGCTGGACATCCACCTGGTGGTCCTGGCCCGCTACATGCAGGTGCTGTCAGACGACTTCGCGCTGTCCCTGCCCGACCGGATTCTCAACATCCACCACTCCTTCCTGCCGAGCTTCAAGGGCGCCAAGCCCTACCACCAGGCGTTCGCCCGGGGGGTGAAGCTGGTCGGCGCGACGGCGCACTTCGTCACCCCGGAGCTCGACGAGGGGCCGATCATCGAGCAGGACATCCTGCGGGTGGACCACCGGCTCGGTCCGGAAGAGCTCGTCACCGCCGGTCAGGAGATCGAGAGCCGCGTCCTCACCCGGGCGGTTCGATGGCGCACCGACAACCGGGTGCTGCTGAACGGCGACCGGACCGTTGTCTTCAGCTGAGCGGTACGTCGCTACGGGTCGAGCGGGGCGACGAGGGTGCCCATCGTCGCGTCGACGTCCTCGATGCCGGAGCCGGGCTGCTCGGGGAGCAGGACGCGGTCACCGTCGTACCGCACCCCGCCGACCACCGGCGAGCGCGCAGCCCACCAGGCAGCGTCCAGGTCGTTGACGACGCTCGTGGGATGGGCGGCCGCGACCGCGGCGACGGCGCCCACCCCGATCGCGGTCTCCATCATCGAGCCGACCATCGTGCCGAGCCCGGAGGCCTCGGCGCGACGCAGCTGCTCGACCGCGATGCCGAGCGACCCGCACTTGGCCAGCTTGACGTTCACGAGGTCGGCGGCGTCCAGGCGGAGAATCCGCTCCAGGTCGACCAGGCTGAACAGCGCCTCGTCCGCCATGATCGACAGGCCGACGCGGGAGCGAACCCACGCCAGTCCCTCCACGTCCTCGCCACGGACGGGTTGCTCCACCAGCTCGACGCCGAGGTCCGCGTCCTCGACGGCCCGGATCACGGTGACCGCCTCGTCGGGCGTCCACCCTTGGTTCGCGTCGAGGCGGATGGTCACATCGGGACCGACCGCGTCGCGCACCGCTTGCACCCGCGCGACGTCGGAGTCGGCGTCGGTGCCGACCTTCACCTTCAAGGTCGAGAACCCGTCGGCGACCCGCTGGACGGCCGCGGCCCCGAGGTGGTCCGGTCCGCCGGCAGACAGGGTGACGTCCGTGCGCAGGACGGTCGGGTATGCGTCGCCGCCGGTTGGCGCAGCGGCTCCGGGCGTCGTCGCCTCGTTCCTCAGGAACGCGCTGAGCGTGAGTCCACACCGCCGCGCGACGACATCGCGGACGGCGGTGTCGACGGCGGCCTTGGCCCCGAAGTTGCGCGCCACTGCGCGCTGCACGGTGGCGAGGACGGGGGCCCAGTCGTCGACGTCGCGGCCGATGAGGATCGGGGCGAGCATCTCCTCGACGCACGCGGCGGCACCGGCCAGCGACTCGCCGGTGACCTGCCAAACCTGTGGGGCCTCACCCCAGCCGGTGGTGCCCTCGGTGTCGGACACCCGGACGACGAGGGTGTCCGTGGTCGTCGTGCGGCGCAACGCCGTGACGAACGGCGTGTGAAGGGGTACCGACAGACGGGCGCACTCGACGGAGGCGAACCGCGAGCCCATCGCCCGGCGTGCCGTCAGGCGGCGGAGGCGACGACCGAACCCATCCCTGCGGCCGGCGCCGCGGAGCCGACCGGGAGAGTGACCGGAGCGGAGATGGCCTCGGTGTGGGCCACGCGCGTCGAGACCTCGCGCAGGACCTCGGAGAGCGGGACGCCGAGGGCACCGCAGATGGACCCGAGCAGCTCTGACGAGGCTTCCTTCTCGCCGCGTTCGACCTCGCTCAGGTAACCGAGCGACACCGACGCCGAGGACGAGACTTCGCGCAGAGTGCGGCCCTGGTGCTGCCGCTCCTCGCGGAGGACGTCACCCAGTTCACGTCGCAACAGGACCATGGAACCCCTCCTCCGCAGCGTCCAGTCGGTCGGTCGAATCGTCTCCACCATAGCCCGTCCTCGCCAGCGACCACGGGGGCGTTCCGCCCACGGCGGAACGGGACGCGCGGCGGCGCGAGTGAGTGGAGTCGGCAGATCCGTCATCTCACAGTGCTCAACGCCCGGAGGGCCGGCATCCTTCCGCGCCCGCCCGGGTCCGCGTCGCCCTCTCGACGGGCACAGCGGTCACCTGCTGGTCGCGTCGAGGCTCTTCATCAACAGGGCCAGGGCCGCGCCGACGGCGCCGTCGCGGATATCGCGGCGATCTCCGGACAGGTCGTGCTGCTGGACGCATGTCCCGTCCGGTCCGGCCACCGCGACGTAGACCCGGCCGACCGGCACACCGTCCTGCGGATCCGGTCCGGCGACACCGGTGGTCGCTACGCCCCAGTCCGCATCCAGGACCCGCCGGACCCCCTCAGCCATCTGCTGCGCCACGTCGGCGTCGACCGCGCCTCGGTCCGCGAGCAGCTCGGCGTCGACGCCGAGGACCGAGGCCTTGGCGTCGGTGGCGTAGGCGACGATCCCGCCTCGCACGACCGCTGAGGCGCCGGGCGGGTCGATGAGCCGTGAGACGACCAGCCCGCCGGTCAACGACTCGGCGGACGCGACGGTCTGGCCGAGGGACGACAGCACCGACACGAGCTCGTTCATCCGTCGCGCGCCTCCCGGCGCGCGGCTCGGCGGGCCGCGGTGCGGGCGCTCGTCGCCCGGAGCCGCCGGGCCTTGACGAGGTAGTCGACCCCCGTCACGACGGTGACCACCAGGGCCGCCGCCAGGACGAGGTAAGCCGCCGCGAGCCAGATCGTGTCGCCCGGCAGCGACTCCAGCGGGAAGATGAGGACCCCGACCGCCACGGTCTGCAGCACCGTCTTGAGCTTGCCGCCGCGCCCGGCTGGCATCACGCCGTGCCGGATCACGACGAACCGCATCACGGTGACACCGACCTCGCGGACAAGGATGACCACGGTCACCCACCACGGGACGATGCCGATGATGGACAGCCCGAGGAGCGCCATCCCGAGCATCGCCTTGTCGGCGATCGGGTCGGCCACCTTTCCGAAGTCGGTCACCTGCTTGCGCCGTCGCGCGAGGTCGCCGTCGATGCTGTCGGTGACCATCGCCAGGCCGAAGACGACCAGGGCCGCCAGCCGGTAGCCCCACACGTGCCCGCCGTCGGCCAGCAGCAGCCACCCGAACACCGGCACGAGGACGAACCGGAACACGGTCAGGTAGTTCGGGAGGTTCCAGGCACTCGGAGCACGGGCCTCGGGGGCGCGCTGGTCGGGCGGCCCGGCTGGGGTGGTCATTCGGTGCTCATCTCAGGCGGGCGAGGAGGTCGACGCCGTCGCTCGCGACGACGACCGCGGGGACGAGGTCGCCGACGGCGGGAACCGCCTCGGCGGAGGAGAGGACGAGCGTCGTGATCCCGTCGGCGTCGGGCCCCTGGTATGCGGTGCGGCCGACGGCGCCGTCACCCTCGCTCGAGAGGTCCACGGACTCCACCAGCACCTCGACAGACTCACCGATGCGCTCCTCGGCCCGCCGGGCGGTCAGCTCCTCGACCAGTGCGGTGACCCGCTCGACGCGCTCCGCCACCACCGCCTCCGGCAGGTGGCCGTCAAGGTGCTCGGCCTCGGTGCCGTCCTCGTCGGAATAGCCGAAGACCCCCACGACGTCCAGTCGGGCCGACTCGAGGAAGGCGGTCAGCTCCGCGAGATCCGCCTCGGTCTCACCGGGGAACCCGACGAGAACGTTCGTGCGCACGCCGGCCGCCAGGTCAGCCGACCGGACCCGCTCCAGCAGCTCGAGGAACGCCGCGCGCCCACCGAACCGGCGCATCCGGCGCAGCAGCGGCTCCGAGGCGTGCTGGAAGGAGATGTCGTAGTACGGCACGACACCGGACGTACCCGCCATGGCCGTCAACAGGCTCGGGCGGATCTCGGCGGGCTGCAGGTACGACACGCGGACCCGCTCGATGCCGTCGATCGCCGCCAGCTTCGGCAGCAGCGACTCGAGCAGGGTGAGGTCCCCGAGGTCCTTGCCGTACGACGTCGAGTTCTCGCTGACGAGGAACAGCTCGCGAACACCCTCCCCGGCCAGCCACCGTGCCTCCGCCAGCACCTCGGCCGGCGGCCGCGACAGGTACGCCCCCCGGAACATCGGGATCGCGCAGAACGCGCAGCGCCGGTCACAACCGCTGGCGATCTTGAGCGGCGCCCAGGGCCGATCATCGAGCCGTGCGCGAACGACTGGCGGTCCGTATGCGAGTCGGGGACTTCCGGCCTGGACTGTCCCGTGCCCGGGTGTCGCGACCCCGGAGGCGGCTCCGGGCCGCGCGGTCGGCGACAGCGGCAGGAGCCGACGGCGGTCGGTGGGCGTGTGCGAGGCGACCCGGCCCCCGTCGAGGATGGTCGCGAGGTGGTCCGACATGGACGCATACGAGTCGAATCCGAGCACGGCGTCGGCCTCGGGCAGCTGCCCGGCGAGCTGTTCGCCGTACCGCTCGGCCAGGCACCCGACCGCGACGACCGCCCGCGTCCGGGCTGCCGACCCGCGGTCCTTGAGGTCAGCCGCCTCGAGCAGCGCGTCGATGGAGTCCTTCTTGGCCTGCTCGACGAAGCCGCACGTGTTCACCAGCGCGACGTCGGCGTCCGCCGCGTCGTCGACGAGTTCCCAGCCCTCGGCGTGGAGTCGGCCGGCGAGCTCCTCGGAGTCGACCTCGTTACGCGTGCATCCGAGCGTGACGAGGGCGACACGCCGCGGCGTGGACCGCCCCGGCATCGCAGTGAGCGTCACGCTGGGAGTCTACGGGGGTGAGCACGCTGCCCCTCGTCGGGCCGACGGTGATCGACGGCCACAACGACCTGCCCTGGGAGCTGCGGCTTCAGTGCGGCGGCGACCTCGACCGGATCGACATCTCGCGGCGCCAGTCGACGACCGCCACCGACATCCCGCGGCTACGGGCGGGAGGGGTGGGCGGCCAGTTCTGGTCGGTGTACGTGCCGAGCAACCTCCCAGGAGACGTCGCCGTCACGCAGACCCTCGAGCAGGTCGACCTCGTCCACCGGCTCACCGAACGGTATGCGGACGACCTCGCGCTGGCCACGACGGCCGACCAGGTCGAGAAGGCCATGGCCGAGGGCAAGGTGGCGTCGCTGCTGGGCGCCGAGGGCGGCCAGTCGATCGGCTCGTCGCTCGGTGCGCTGCGGATCCTCCACCGCCTGGGGGTCCGCTACCTCACCCTCACTCACAACGACAACGTGCCCTGGGCGGACTCGGCCACGGACACGCCGGCCGCCGGCGGACTGACCGCCTTCGGCGTCGAGGTGGTTTGCGAGATGAACCGGCTGGGCATGCTGGTCGACCTCTCGCACGTCTCTGAAGCGACCATGCGGAAGGCCTTGGACGTCGCCGAGGCGCCCGTCATCTTCAGCCACTCGTGCGCGAAGGCGGTGACCGACTCCCCGCGCAACGTCCCGGACGACGTCCTCGCCTCGATGGGCGCCGCCGGTGGCGTCTGCATGGTGGCGTTCGTCCCGGAGTTCCTCACCGAGGCGGCCGCCGCGTGGCGGGTCGAGGCGTTCGCGGCAGCGGCTCGGTCCGGGATCGCCGGCACCGACCATCCGGCGTTCATGGCCTGGGC
>DATLQE010000246.1:0-2397 GCA_035535335.1 Lapillicoccus sp.
GACCAGCCGAGACAAGCGGTTCCTCACCGCCGACCAAGTGGAGGCACTGGCGGAGGCCTGCGGCTCCCACGGCGTCGTCGTCCGGTTTCTGGCCTACACGGGCTTGCGGTGGGGCGAGATGGCCGCTCTAGGGGTCTGCGACGTGGACCCGCTGCGGCGTCGGTTGCACGTGCGCCGCGCGGTGACCGAGGACAACGGTCGGCTCGTGTTCGACACGACCAAGACGAACGAGGCGCGGGTCGTGCCCCTCCCCCGGTTCCTTGCGGACCAGGTCGCGGAGCTGTGCGCCGGCCGAGCCTCTGACGACCTCGTCTTCGAAGGCCAGCGCGGCGGTGTTCTACGGAACCGGAACTTCAGCCGTCGCACCTTCGCACCGGTCGCGGTCAGCATCGGTGAGCCACACCTGACGCCGCACGGACTGCGGCACACTGCGGCGTCACTCGCCATCGCCGCAGGCGCCAACGTCAAGGTGGTCCAGCAGATGCTCGGGCACAAGACCGCGAGCATGACGCTGGACCTCTACGGGCACCTGTTCCCAGACCAGCTGGACGACGTGGCGGACCGTCTCGACGTCATTGGTCGCGCGGCCGCCGCGAATTCTGCGGACTTTTTGCGGACTAGAGGGGAGGTGAGGCTCTTGCCCGACGTCGCCGCAAGCGGCTGACCTGCGGTTATAGGGGTGGGCCCGGCCGGGATCGAACCGACGACACCCGCGGTGTAAACGCGGTGCTCTGCCAACTGAGCTACAGGCCCCTGCCCCGTCGCGCCGGCCAGTCCAACGCGTCGACGCCGAGGCGGGGCAAAGTCTGTCAGAACCGTCAGACCGGCGCGGTCGTCGAGCGCAGGGCGGCCAGGGCCGCCCGGTAGCCGGCGAAGTCACGCGGCTCGCCCGGACCGTTGAGGAGAACCCATCGGACCACCCCGTCCCGGTCGACGAGGAATGTGCCCCGCAAGGCGAACCCGGTCTCCTCCCAGAAGACGCCGTATGCGCGTGCGGTCTCCCCGTGCGGCCAGAAGTCGCTGAGCAGCGGGAAGAAGTAGCCCTCGGCGTCGGCCCACGCCCGGATCGACTCCATCGGGTCGCAGGAGATGCCCAGGACCTGCACGTCGTCGCCCTCGAAATCCTCAAGGCGATCGCGGATCTCGCGGAACTCACCCGTGCAGATCCCCGAGAACGCGAACGGGAAGAACACGACCAGGACGTGCTTCTCGCCTCGGAAGTCCTCTAGGGCGACGGTCTCGCCGTACTGGTTGCGCAGCCGGAACGGGGGCGCCGCGGCGCCCACGTCCAGCGGCCCGCCGGCGGCAGGGGTCGAGTCCGTCATGCGGATAGTCTCGGCCTCAGCGGCGCTGGCCGCGCGGCGCGACGAGCCGGACCGCGCTCCACTCCGAGCTGACGTTCGCCCCACCGGCGGTGTGCAGCCCGGCGGTGACCGCCGCCTCCTCGATCTCGCTGGCCTCGACGTGGTCGGCGTGGCCGGCCTTCGGCGTCAGAAGGACCACGAAGCCGCCGTCGGCGAGGTTGGTCTTGGCGTCGACGAGCGTGTCGACGAGGTCATCGTCGCCCTGCCGGAACCACACCAGGACCGCGTCCGCGACGTCTCCGTAGTCCTCGTCCTCCAGCTCGGTCGTCGTCACGTCCTCGATGGCGAAGCGCAGCTCGTCGTCGACGTCGCTGTCCCAGCCGATCTCCTGCACGACCTGACCCGCCCCGAACCCCAGCTTGGCCAGTGCCACGCCGGCCGATCCGGGTGAGGCCGCGTGCGCGGTCGAACCCACGGTCCTGTCCCCTTCGTGCGTTGTTCCTGCAAGCGGTAACCACGGTAGTGGGTGGCACGGCACGCTGGCACGAGGTGCACAGTCCGTGGACCCGCGACCCGTGGCGGACCGCATACCGTGGCGAGGTCGAGCATCCGCCGTCGCTGGACACGCCTCCTCCTGAGCTGCTGGACAGTGGGAGGATGATCCGGACTGACCTGCACACCCTGCAGACGAACGACAGCCTCACCGTCGTGGCTGCGTGAAAGGACGATGCACTGTGGCACGACAGGAAGCCGGACCCATCCTCAACGGCATCCCGAGCCAGCTCCCCGACACCGATCCGGAGGAGACCCACGAATGGCTCGAGTCCCTTGACGGAGTCATCGACACCGCCGGTCGCACCCGCGCGCGATATGTCATGCTCAAGCTCCTCGAGCGCGCCCGGGAGCAGCAGGTCGGCGTCCCCTCACTGACGGCGACGGACTACATCAACACCATCAGTCCCGAGCAGGAGCCGTGGTTCCCCGGCGACGAGGAGGTCGAGCGCGAGTACCGCCGGTGGATCCGGTGGAACGCCGCGATCATGGTCCACCGCGCCCAGCGGCCGGGAATCGGCGTCGGCGGCCACATCTCGAC
>DATLQE010000247.1:0-7080 GCA_035535335.1 Lapillicoccus sp.
GATGACGGCGGCGGCGTAGTCGAAGATCTCGCGCGCGTTGCGGTAGTTGGTGTCCATGTGGAAGAGCCGGCGCGGCTGCGTCCCGAAGGCCTCCTCGCGCGCCACGGCGGACTCGGTGGCGTCCGGCCAGGAGCTCTGCGCCGCATCCCCCACGACCGTCCAGGACGCATATCGACCCCGTCGCCCGAGCATCCGCCACTGCATCGGGGAGAGATCCTGCGCCTCGTCGACGAGGACGTGCGCGTACTCCTCGGGGCGCCCGATTCGCCCTTGTAGCAAGCGTTCGCGCGCGTCGCTCGGAGCTTGGATGTATGCGGGTTCCACCCGTTCAGGGCGCGCCCGGCCGTCGAGCTCCCTGACGCCGTGGGCCACGACGTCGTCGAGCTCCTCGATCTCGTAGAAACCCCGTTCCTCGCGTGGCTGGTCCTGCACCGGCCCGAGACGCGCGGCGAGGTCGTCGACCAGAGCGACGTCGGCCACGGACCAGGTACCGGTCTCCAGGGCCCGCCGCATCGACGCGAGCACTACGGCGGTCTCCTGGGTGTCGAGGACTCCCTTGGCGTAGCGCGTCATCCGCTCTTCGTCAGCGAGCCAGAGGAGCACCTCGCGCGGGTCGAGCTGCGGCCACCACGCGTCGAGGAACGCCTCGACGTCCAGGTGGTCCTCGAACCGGCCGACGAACTCCTCGCGCTCGACCGCACCGCTCTGGCGGAAGGAAGCGTCGGCGAGCAGCTGGACCACGGTGTCGCGAGCCAGGTTGCGTTGATGCTGGCGCAGCGACCGGGAGCGCACCTGGTCGAGGGTCTGGCGAGGGAGGCGGACGGCGTGGCCCGCGACGAACGCCCGGAACTCCTCCGGGCCGTCCGGCACGGCGTCGTGCGCGGCGCGCGACAACACTTGGCGGATCCGGAGACTGCCCTTGACCCTGGCGGCGTCCGGGGGGTCGTGGCGCTCGGTGCTCACCGCGTCGACGACGTCCCCGAGGGAGCGCAGCGTCACCGTGTCCTCGCCCAGGGAGGGCAGCACCCGCTCGATGTAGGACGTGTATGCGGCGGACGGTCCGACCACGAGGATCCCGCCGGACTCGTAGCGGCGTCGGTCGCTGTAGAGCAGGTATGCGGCGCGGTGCAGGGCGACCACGGTCTTTCCAGTGCCGGGCCCTCCCGTGATCTCTGTGACGCCCCGCGCGCTGGCCCGGATTGCCTCGTCCTGGTGGCGCTGGATCGTCGCGACGATGTCGCGCATCTGGGGGCCGCGGCTGCGAGTGAGCGCGGCCATGAGGGCCCCGTCGCCGATGACGACGAGGTCCGGCGGCGCCTCGGCGACCATGAGGTCGTCCTCGATGCCGACGACGTCGGATCCCTTGCACCGCAGCACTCTCCGCCGCAACACGCCCATCGGCTCGACCGGCGTGGCCCGGTAGAACGGGGAGGCGGCCGGAGCCCGCCAGTCGATGACCAGCGGTTCGTAGTCGTCGTCCCGAACGCCGAGCCGCCCGATGTAGCGGGCCTCACGCTCCGGGCTCTCGTCGCGGTCGGGTGGCGAGGGATGGTCGATGTCGAGCCGGCCGAAGACGAGCCCTTCGTATTGGCTGTCCAGCGCGTTGCGCCGGCGGGCCGCGTGGAAGACGAGGGCGTCGCGCTCGAACAGGCCCGTCATCTCCTCCTCCCGGGCGCTCCCCACCCGGTCGGTGCGACCCCGCGCCAGACCGTCGGCCTCGACCAGGCCGGCGCGCTCGCCGGCCTTGGCCAGCTCCGTGTAGACGAGGTCGACGTGCGCCTGTTCGACGGCGATCTCGTCAGCAACGAGGGCCGACGCGGAGTCCGCCCTGCTGTCCGAACCGGTCACACACTCCGCCTGGCGAGTCGCGTTGTGGGCGCCTCGTCGATGCCGCGACGGAGTCGCTGCGTCGAGCCGCCTCGATGGGAACGAGCAAGTCTAGTCCGGGTACGGAGGTGCGGCCGCCAGCCGTCCGCCTACTGGCGCGTCGTCGGTTCGGCGCGCACCCGCATACCGAGCTCGAATGCGGCTAGGCGGTGACTGCTCGGGGTAGCAGGGAAGCGGAGAACTTCGTGGGGTGACTAAAGCCAGCCGCGATGTACCGCCTGGACCCCGGCCTGGAAGCGGGTCTGCGCGTCGAGGCGCTCCATGAGATGCCGGACCCGCCGCTCGACGGTGCGCTGCGAGAAGCCGGTCTGCCGCGCGATCGCGGCGTCGGTGACTCCGGCCGCCATGAGGCGCAGGATCTGTGCGTCCCGGCCGTCCAGCTCGCCCTCCGCGTCGTCGCCGATCGGCGTCCCGAGCTGCCAGAACCGCTCGAACACCTTCAGTCCCGCGGCCACCGCGCCTCGGGCGTGCCCCTTCATGCCCTGAGGGCCCTTGCCCTCCCCGCTCCACTCGACGATGCACGTGGCGTCGTCGACGATGACGACGCTGAGCGGGAGGCTCGACATCGACCGCTGCACCTCGCCGCCGTCCCGCCGAGCGGAGAGCGCGGTCAGAGCGCCCGGCATCTCGAGGACCTCGGTGTCCCAGACGGTGAACATGGCGACCCGCCGCCCACCGGCACCAATGGTGGGTTCGCGGTGCGAGGCGAGGGGGGAGGCCATCAGCTCGAGGGTGCGCGCGGTCATGCCCCGCAGGCACCTGACCCCGGACTCGGCCAGCGCGACCGCCTCGTTGGTGGCCGTGGCGACGTGCTCGAGGTCGGTGAGAATCTCGAGGGGACCGCGCTCGTCGTCGTCGACGACGCGGGAGGCGTTGTAGATCCGGGAGAGGGCGTCCGCGGACGCCCGGGCCGCGCTTGCCCGACGCTCGAGCATGAGCGCGTGCTGGAGCAGCGCGGTGAGCGGGGGAGGCACGTGGACGGCCCCGTTGGCGCGCAGGCCGACCAGTCCCTGCTCGACGAGGATGTGCAGCGCCGGGTCGAGCCGGGCCGCCGGAATTCCCTGCGCGAGAAGCAGCTCGCGAGTCGGCCGGGGCATGCGGATCACCGACAGGTAGACCCGGGTGGCGTCATCGTTCGGGGAGTCCAGCCACGTGAACGACGGCGTGTCGGATTCCGACTCGCGCCCGAGTGCGACGGCCATGTCGGGTATGTCCGGCACAGATCGTCCCTCCAATCCCCTCCGAAGCCCCCGAGGTACTGGCGGAATTCCGCCACTGACTCTACTCCGACACCAGACCCCTTTACTCCGGCGCGCTTGTTTGCCATTGTGGGCCGTGTCGGTTGCGATCGACACTGCTCCGATGCCGCGGGTCCCCCTCCCAGCGGCGCGGAGCGAGCAGCGCGGTGTTCCCGGGTGATTGTCCCCCCTGCCTCCCGGGAGCACCGCGCATCGCGTTCCCGCCGGCTTCCGGTCCCGTTGTCACGTCGCACCGACACGAGCGGAGCGATCCAGAACGTGCCACGGCGTTGCCTCTAGATTGGGCGCCGTGGCCGGCTGGGTAGTCCTCGTCCTCGGCTCCGGAGCCCGCGAGCACGCCTTGGTCCGGGCACTCGCCGCCGACGACGCGGTCGACGCCGTCGTCGCCGCGCCCGGCAACCCCGGCATCGACACCATCGCGCGCTGCGAGCCGCTCGCCGACGTCACCGACGCCGCTGCCGTCCTCGACATCGCCACCCGCCTCGATGTCGATCTCGTCGTGATCGGCCCTGAGGCGCCGCTCGTTGCCGGCTCCGCCGACGTCCTGCGCGGCAGCGGTCTCCTCGTGTTCGGCCCCTCGGCCGCGGCCGCCCAGCTCGAGGGCAGCAAGTCCTTCGCCAAGGAGGTCATGGCGGCCGCCAACGTCCCCACCGCCCGCGCGCACGTCTGCACGACCCCCGCCGAGGTCGACGACGCCCTCGACGACCTCGGCTCGCCGCACGTGGTCAAGGACGACGGTCTGGCCGGCGGCAAGGGCGTCGTCGTCACCGACGACATCGACGAGGCCAGGGCCCACGCGGCGGCCTGCCTCGCCAAACCGGGCGGCCGGATCGTCGTCGAGGAGTACCTCGACGGGCCCGAGGCCTCGGTCTTCTGCGTGACCGACGGCACCACCGTCCTGGCCCTGCCACCGGCCCAGGACTTCAAACGAGTCGGCGACGGCGACGAGGGCCCGAACACCGGCGGCATGGGCGCGTACTCGCCCCTGGACTGGGCCCCGGCCAACCTCGCCGACCTCGTCGTCCACCGGATCGCCCAACCGACGATCGACGAGATGCGCCACCGCGGCACTCCGTTCGTCGGAGCCCTTTACGTCGGCCTCGCCCTCACCTCCCGAGGTCCGCGCGTCGTCGAGTTCAACGCCCGCTTCGGCGATCCCGACGGCCAGGCGTCGCTGGCCCGGCTGCGAACCCCGCTCGGCACGCTCCTCTACGCCGCCGCCGACGGCCGCCTCGACGAGGTCGGCCCGCTCCGCGTCGACCCGGCGTACGCGGTCACGGTGGTGATCGCGTCCCCGGGCTACCCGGCCGCCCCCCGAACCGGCCAGCCCATCGCCGGCGTCGACGCCGCCGAGAGCGCCGACAACGTCTACGTGCTCCACGCCGGGACCTCCCGCGACGCCGACGGCCTGCTGGTCTCCGCCGGCGGCCGCGTCGTCGACGTCGTCGCCACTGGCCACACCCTCGCTGAGGCGCGCGACGCCGCATACCGAGCGGTCGACGAGATCCAGCTGCAGGGGAGCCATCACCGCACGGACATCGCCCTGGCCGCAGCCCGTGGAGAGGTGGCCGTCGGATGAGGGCCCCCGAGCTGCCCGGCTACACCCACGTCTACTCCGGCAAGGTTCGCGACCTGTATGCGCCGGACGACGCCCCCGACGACCGGCTCCTCCTGGTCGCCTCCGACCGGATCTCGGCCTTCGACCACGTGCTCGACACGCCCATCCCCGACAAGGGCGCCGTCCTGACGCAGCTCAGCCTGTGGTGGTTCGACCGGCTCTCCGATCTCGTGCCGAACCACCTCGTCTCCACCGACGTCCCCGCCGAGGTCGCCGGGCGGGCCGTCCTCTGTCGACGCCTGGAGATGGTCCCCGTCGAGTGCATCGCCCGCGCGTACCTCACCGGCGGCGGCCTCGAGGAGTATGCGCAAAAGGGCTCCGTCTCCGGGGTGCCCCTGCCGCCGGGACTGGTCGACGGCGACCGGCTCGCCGAACCGGTCTTCACGCCGACCACCAAGGCGCCGGTCGGCGAGCACGACGTCTCCATGACCGCGGCGGAGGTCGCCGAGCTGGTCGGGCCCGACATCGCGTCCCGGGCCGACCTCCTCACCCGCCGAATCCTGGCCCGCGGCAACGAGATCGCCGCCGAACGGGGCATTCTCATCGCCGACACCAAGGTCGAGTTCGGCGTGGACCGGTCGACGGGCATACCGAACCTCGTCCTCGCTGACGAGATACTGACGCCGGACTCGTCGCGGTTCTGGCCGGCCGACGAGTGGGAGCCCGGACACCCGCAGCCGTCGTTCGACAAGCAGTACGTCCGCGACTGGCTCACCTCGCCGGCGAGTGGTTGGGACCGCCGATCTGGTCAGCCACCGCCACCCCTGCCGGAGGACGTGATCGACCGGACCCGCGCCAAGTACGTCGACGCCTTGGAGCGGCTGACCGGTCGGCCCTTCGGCTGAGCGGTCTCGATAGCCTTGCCGCCCATGGGACGCATCGTCGTCGACGTCATGCTCAAACCCGAGATCCTCGATCCTCAGGGGCAGGCCGTCGCCGGTGCGCTGCCGCGGCTGGGCTTCGAGGGGATCACCGACGTCAGGCAGGGCAAGCGGTTCGTGCTGACCGTGGACGGCGTCGTGACGGACCAGCACCTCGCCCGGGCCAGGGAGGCCGCCGAGACGCTTCTGTCGAACCCGGTCATCGAGGACGTGGTCGCCGTCACGGCGGAGGGCGACGCGTGAGGATCGGCGTCGTCACCTTCCCTGGTTCGCTCGACGACCGCGACGCCGCGCGAGCGGTCCGAGCCGTCGGCGCCGAGGCGGTCGCTCTCTGGCACGCCGATCGGACCCTCCGAGACGTCGACGCGGTGATCCTGCCCGGTGGCTTCTCGTACGGCGACTACCTGCGCTGCGGCGCCATCGCCCGGTTCGCGCCGGTGATGGAGGAGCTCGTTCCGGCCGCCCAGGGTGGGCTGCCGGTACTGGGGATTTGCAACGGGTTCCAGATCCTTTGCGAGTCGCACCTGCTCCCCGGGGCGCTGATCCGGAACGACCACCGCAAGTTCGTCTGCATCGACCAGAAGCTCCGCGTGGAGAACACCTCGACCGCGTGGACCTCGGACCTCGAGCTCGGCAGCCACATCCGCATCCCCCTCAAGAACGGCGAGGGCGGGTTCGTCGCGGACGTCCCGACGCTGGAGCGGCTCGAGGGCGACGGTCGAATCGTCTTCCGGTATGCGGGCAAGAACCCCAACGGCTCCTACCGCGCCATCGCCGGCATTACCAACGAGCACGGCAACGTCGTCGGGCTCATGCCGCACCCCGAGCACGCGATCGAGGAGGGCTTCGGCCCGTCGACCGACGGGCTGGCGTTCTTCACGTCCGTACTGAGCCGGGTCGCCGCATGAAGGTTTTGGGGAGTACACGGGGGGCCGAGCCCCCCGTGGGTGTCGACACGGTCGAGTCGGCCGCGGCCGGTGGCGACGCCGTCCAGCCGTGGCGCGAGCTCGGCCTCAAGCAGGAGGAGTACGGCACCATCCGCGACATCCTCGGCCGGCGCCCGACGTCGGCCGAGCTGGCCATGTACTCCGTCATGTGGTCCGAGCACTGCTCCTACAAGTCGTCCAAGGTGCACTTCGCCCTGTGGGGCGAGAACACCACCGACGCGATGCGGGAGAAGCTCCTGGTCGGGATCGGCGAGAACGCCGGCGTGGTCGACATCGGCGACGGATGGGCGGTGACGTTCAAGGTCGAGTCGCACAACCACCCGTCGTACGTTGAGCCGTACCAGGGTGCCGCGACCGGCGTCGGGGGGATCGTCCGCGACATCATGTCGATGGGCGCCCGACCGATCGCCGTGATGGATCCGCTCCGGTTCGGCAACCTCCACCATCCCGACACGCTGCGGGTGCTGCCGGGGATCGTCGCGGGCATC
>DATLQE010000248.1:0-10726 GCA_035535335.1 Lapillicoccus sp.
GCGCGTTACACCAACGCCGGCCAGTACACCGACTACGACAGCGTCATCCGCTACCACCAGGACCGTCCGACGCCGGTCGGCAAGCTGATCCTCCACTACACGACCACCCCCGTCATCGAGGTCGCCGAGGACGGCGAGACCGCCAAGGGCGTGTGGATCATGGCCGGCTCCGAGTCGGGTCTGACCGACCCGGAGGTCGCCAAGGAGAGCCCGGACTACATGTACTCGCCCGAGGAGGTCCAGGGCCAGAAGGTGTGGGCGCACTGGGTCTGGTGCAAGTACGCCCTCGACTTCCTGCGCCAGGACGGCGAGTGGAAGATCTGGAAGTTCCGCTGCTACGAGCTGGCCCGAGCGCCGTTCGAGGAGAACTGGATCAGCTTCGCCGAGAAGAACGAGCACGCGTTCGCCCTCGACCTCATGTACTTCGGCGACGACGGCAAGGCGGTGTTCATGCCGCCGGCGGACGAGCCGGTTCCCGCCGCATACCACCCGTACCACCCCAGCACCCGGCAGACGCTCGAGCCCGAGCCGCCGGCGCCGCACGAGCACTTCACCGACACCTTCCAGTGACCCGAACCAGCTGAGGACCTGCCATGGCCACGCACAACTCGCTCTTCGCCGAGACCGACGTCCACCGCCACCCGGAGGGCATCAGCGTCTCGCTGCAGCTGCCCTGGTACCGCAGCCTCTGGCTGTCCGCGGTCGACAATGTGACCGCCAAGGTCGACGGACGGGACATCCCCACCGAGCAGCTGCGCTTCGAGCTGCAGGGCCGCAGCTACCGGGTCGACGAGCTGAAGGAGCAGTGGGACACCCTGTGGTTCCTGCAGGACCGGCCCGACGTCGTCATCCCGCTGGACCGGGTCCCGAGCGCCGGCGACCGGGTCGACGTGGAGGTCGTCCTCACCCTTCGGCTGCTGTACATGCAGATCGCGCCGCAGCGGTACGTCGGCAACCGCGTCCAGGTCGAGCGCGAGGTCGTGCTCGTCTAGTCCTCGCTCGAGGCGACTCCTGTCCGGAAGTCTCTTGCGTCGCGCCGCGCGGTGCGGTTGCGGCAGGGTGAGCGGGATGACCCAGGACCATAAGCAGCGGCTGCACGACCACCTGACGAAGAGCCGGGAAGCGGTGATCTGGAAGGCCGAAGGGCTTTCGGAATACGACCTACGCAGGCCCCTTACACGTATGGGGACCAACCTGCTGGGGCTGATAAAGCACCTGTCGGTCGGGGAGGCCTGGTACTTCGGTCAGGTCTTCGACCGACCGTTCGAGCCGCACCTGCCGTGGTGGGACGACGACGCCCCCGAGGACGCGGACCTGTGGGTGACCCCGTCAGAGAGCCGCCAGGACATCCTTCAGACGTACCGGGATGCGATCGCTCACGCGGACGAGACGATCCGGCTCCTCGATACTGACGCGCCCGGGCACGTGCCCTGGTGGCCGCAACCCGACGTGACACTGCACGGGGTGCTGGTGCATGTCCTGGCCGAGACCGCCCGTCACGCCGGACATGCCGACATCCTGCGCGAACAGCTCGATGGACGCACCGGGCTGCGACCAGACAACTTGAACCATGAACCGCACGACGACCAGTGGTGGGCCGACCACCGATCACGGATCGAATCCGCCGCGCGCTCAGCTGCTTCGGCGTGAGCCAACTCTTCTCTCCCACCGGCTTGACCAGAAGCGCAGCACCTACCCAAGAAGCCCTCAGGCGGCCGCCACTCCGTCCGCGAGCGCCCGACGCGCCAGCTCGAGATGCTGCCGCGTCGTCGCCGTAGGGTCGTCGTCCAACCACTCGTGGCCGCCCCACTCACTGGTCAACGTGCCCGCGAACCCGGTGCCGGCCAGCAGCCGGCCCAGGTCGCGGATCGGCCCCGACACTCGGCCGTCGGCGTCGTCGAGGTCCCAGAACTTCAGGTGGAAGCCGCCGACGACGTCCAGGACGTCGCGCAGCTGCGCGACCTCCGCTCTTCCGAACCGGACCAGCAGGTTCATGTAGAGCGTGCGGACCGCCTCGGGCACCGCGCCGGACCGCAGGTGGTCGACCACCATCTGGTGGGTATGCGGGTCGCACCACTCCTCGGCCAGCCGGCCGACCAGCCACTCCGGTACGCCTCCCTGCCGGAGCCGGTCCAGGTACGAGGGCGGAAGGGCGGGCATGAACATGCTGGTGTCGACGAGGAGGCGGACGCGGTCGTCGGCGAGCTCGCGGATGGTGTCGACGGCGGGGTCGGTGAGGCTCTGCTGGCCCTGGATCTCCTCGTAGAGCGTGAGATCCAGCTCCTCGAGGATGGGCTGGATCCGTTGGAGCAGCGGGCGGCCGGTCTGGCCGAAGGGAAGCCGGACGCCCCAGGCTCCGACCCGCTGGGCCGCCCTGAGCTGGGGCACGAGGAAGGCCAACCGCTCGGTATCGGTGCGCCGCTCGGTCGGCGACACGAAGTCGTCGATGCTGGCGCCGACGATGCTGACCCGGCCTCCGGCCGCCTCCAGGGCGAGCCGCAGAGCGTGGACCTCGCCGTCCTCCGGCTCCGGGAACGACCGCCAGACCTGCCCCGCCTCCAGCTCGAGGACGTCGGCCACTCCGTCGTCGACGATGCCGACGGCGATGTCCGCAGCCGAACGCCGAGCCAGCACGACCTCCGGGGTCCAGTTGAAGGAGCTGGCACTGAGCAGCCAGCCGGGCGAGAGATCGGGCACGCGCGTCCTCCTCACGCCACGTCGCGGGCGACGCTCGGCGAGACCCGGCGGTCCGCCTCGAGATCGGCCTCGAGGTGCAAGGGAATGACGAGCGGCGTGTCCGGCCCGCTCCGGAGGTAGGGCACGAGCACCGAGAAGTCGACGGTGACGTGGTGCCGACTGGGCGACAGGTCGGCCTTCCCGGTCACCACCAGACGGTCCTGCAGGTACCACCAGCCACGTTCGCCGACGAGGGCCGTCGGCTGGACCCGGCGCTGTCCCAGCAGGATCAGCAGCGCACCGACGATCTCACCGTCCAGGTGAACTCGCAGGTCGCTCACGCCCGACAACGGCAGCGAGCGGATCCACGGCAGCCCGACACGCAGCTCGAACCCGCCGGCCGTGGTGGACAGGGCGTCCTCCCGCAGGGCCTGCACGACTCGGGCGCTTACTTCTGACGGGCGGGCTCGCCCGCGGCGACCCACTCGTCGAACATCGTGTGCACCATCGGCTCCAGCGTCGTCGGCCACCAGTCGCCACCCTCGACCGGCTGGCCCAGGTCGTCCGGCGTGGGGATGGTCACCACACCGGTCGCGGCCCACTCCGCGCTGCGCGGGAAGAGGGCGCGGAATGCCGGATGCCCGATCGCGTTGACGCCGTGGCCGATTCCGATCGAGACGGACCGGCCGGAACCGTACTTCACCGCCCACGCGACGGGGTGCTCCTCACCCATTCCGGGAAGCGCCCGCCACTGGCTCGGCACCTGGGTGTACCGCAACGGGTTGTCCCACCCGGTCAGGAGGATGGTCTTCTCGACGCCATCGGGCCACTTCAGCCCGATGTAGAGGTCGTCCTCGTAGTGCGGGAATTCCGCGGGCCAGCCGGCGGTGATGGGGTGGCCCTCGGCGGTATGCAGCAGAAAGTCGTTGTTGGGCGCCCGCCGCGACGTCTCCTCGCGCATGACCCCGCCCAGCAGCCGTTCGTACTCCGGATCCCAGCCCACTCCCCCGGCAAGAGTGGGGTGGTACGCGACGAGCCCACGCCCGCCCGCTACGAAGTCGAACAGCGCCTGCTCGGTCTGCGGACCGAACCGCTCCTCCGGTACGTCACGCCACGGGTCGTGGCGGCCGTAGTAGTTCAGCACCACGAGGTCGTACGGGTCCATCGTCGCCCGGGAGGCGCCCCGGAACTCCTCGGTGACCCGGACGTCGAACCGCCCGGTGCTTTCGAGGAGCTGCTTCAGCGCCGGGGTCGTCGCCCTCCAGTCGTGGTGGATGTCGGTCATCCCGGTGACGACCAGCGTCCGGATCGGCGCGGGGCTCGACATGGTTCTCCTCGATGGCACATGTTGCGGCTTCGGCCCTAAGTCTACCGGCTTAGGTCTGAAACAGACATATGGGTCTCAAGCTGCGGACGACGTCCCGCGCACGCTTGCCACCGTGGGCCGGCCGTGGTCGAACCATCGCGCGAACGTCACGTCGAAGAGCTGCTCACGGACCATCTCGGCGCCCCCCCGGAGCGGTTCCCGCACGTCGTCCTGGGACCGCACGATGCTCAGGTCGATGGTGGCCAATGGGTGCGAGAGCTCGTACACGCGTTGACGCACCTCCGCCAGATAGACCTCCCCGGCGCCGGCGGCGACGGCTCCGCCGATCACGATCACTCCAGGGTTGAACATGTTGACCAGTGAGGAGAGGGCGTCACCGACGTAGAGCGCGGACCGGCGTATCAATGAGATCGCCAACGCGTCACCGTCCTCCGCGGCTCCGGCGATCATGCCGGGGGTCACGGCCTCGCCCACGCTTGCCCGTTGGACGAGATAGCCGGTCGCCCCCGCGGCGATCGCCTCTTGGGCGTCGCGCACCAGGGCCCACCCGCCGGCCACCGCCTCGAGACAGCCGGTCTTGCCGCACCGGCAGAGCACGTCGGCGTCACGGACCCGCTGGTGACCGATGTCGCCGGCAGCCCCCTTCGCTCCGCGGTGAATCCGGCCCTGCGAGAGCAGGCCAGCACCGATGCCGGACCCCACTTTGCAGTAGATGAGGTCGGGGTGCTCGTCGCGACGCCGGGCCCGTTCGGTCAACGCCAGCAGGTTGACGTCGTTGTCGACCCAGACGGGCGCGCCGTACCTCTGCTCGAATCGGCGTCGGACGTCGAACCCGTTCCATCCCGGCATGATCGGCGGCGCGACGGGTGACCCCGTGGCGAAGTTCACCGGTCCGGGCACTCCCACCCCGACGCCCCAGGTGGGCACCTCACCAATGTTCTCGAGCAGCTGGTCGATCATCGCCGTGGCCGCGTCGATGGTCTTGGCCGGGCCGCTGGCGATGTCCCAGGACCGGTGGGCGTCGGCGAGCACGTCACCGGTCAGACCGGCTACGCCGACGTGGAGGTGGAGCGCGCCGAGCGCGCAGACCACGATCAGACCTCGGTCGGAACGGAACCGAAGGGTTCGGGGGGCCCGGCCGCCGCTGGGGTGCGCGAACTCGCCGTCCTCGAGGTAGCCCTTGGCCATGGCCTGCTCGACCCGCTGGGTGACGACACCCCGTCCCAGGCCGGTGACCCGGCCGATCTCCGGACGGGTCACCGCCTCGCCGAGACGAACCAGGTTGACGATGCGCAGGAGGGTCGTGACCTCGTCGGTCTGGGCACCGAATCGGATCGTGGAGTCGTGAGCCATGGTTGATGGTTGCACAGGCAATGTCGGATTCCGACGTTAGTGGCCTGCCCCGTGACCCTAGGCGGGCTGGAGCGCCCGCATACTCCGGCGGATCAGGTCGTGCTGCCGGCGGACCAGGACGAGCGGGTCGACCTCGCCGAGCTCGGCGAAGGCGTGGCCCTCCCACTCGCTCGACCAGTAGCCGCGATAGCCCCCCTCCACGAACACCCGCACCAGCTCCGGGTAGTCGATCGCCGGCTCCTGACCCTCGTCGTCGATGTCGTAGAACTTCGCGTGGACATGCTTGATCTGCGGCATGATGTCCGCCCACTCGTGGACGTCGACGTGACCGTGCATGTTGAACGCCAGGTGGGCGAACGACCCGAGCCGGCCCGGGTCGAAGCTCCGCCCGCGCAGGTAGCCGATGAACTCCTCCTGGCGCGCACGCATCGGCGCATCGGTCGCCCAGATCTCCTGGAGGCGGTCAAGAGCCTCGTCGTCCAGCCCGGCCCGGCGCATACCGCGCAAGAGCGTCGGAGACATCGCGTGCATGGTCGAGGAGAAGTCGGCGACGAAGCCGAGCAGCGGCGAGTCCAGCTCGGCGTAGACGTCGCGAACCTTGAGGATCTCCGGTGCGTTCGGGCCCATCGGCGCGTGAATCTCATAGGCCAGCTGGAGATCCAGCTCCTCGGCGACGGGCAGCAGGCGCCGCAACAGCTCGGGCTTCGCGCTCTGGATGCGGATGAGCGGGAACCCCAGCTTCTTCGCGCCGCGGAACAGCAGCGCGCTGACCTCGAACTCCTCGTCGGGCGTCATGTCGCGGTCCCGGCGCCGGCCCATGTCGAGGTTCGCCCCGAACGAGCTGGCGTCGAACCCGTGCCGGTCGAAGGTCTCCCGCCACCGGCGGGCGAAGTCGTCGGACACCACCGGGTAGGTCGGGACCATCTGCGACGCGACGATCTCAATGCCAGGGCCGATGCCGAGCTCGGCGACGCGGTCGAGCAGCTGGTCGAAGTCGTACCACCCGGCGCGGAACTCCGCACTGGCGGAGTAGAGCGTCAGGCCGAGCCGGAACGGGTCGGCTTCGGTCGACGGGGGCGGCGGAGCGACGTCCGAGACGAGCGGCGGCGCCGGTGCGGGCCGGTCGGTTGCCGTCAGGGTCAATGTCTGGCGCACGATGTTCGGCACGTAGACCCCCGGTCCGCCGTCGGAGCCGGGCGCGATCTGCATGTACGGCAGCCGAAGCTCGCCGAAGATCTCGACGGCATGCTCCTCGCCCAGTTGCACCGGGACCTCGCGACGCACGACGAGTAGCGGGTGCTCCTGCAGGTACCACAGGGTGTCGCTCTGCTCGGGCAGCTCGTCGAGGGTGTAGCGCCGGCCGGCCAGCTCGAAGGTCACATCGGCCGGGTCGACCGCCTCGCCGTCGAGGCTGACCCGAAGGGTGGTGACCGAGGACAGCCACAGGCTGCGGTACCACGGCAGCGTGAGCGAGACCGCGACGCCTTCGGGGTGGACCCGCAGGCTGCCGTCGGTGAGCAGGCCGTTCGGCATGGGAGCTCCTGGTTCTTCGCGGGCTATGGGTTCTTCGCGGGTCACTCGGCGGCGGAGACGGAGACCGGCGCCGCGGCGAGGTCGGTAGCCAGCCGGGTGGCGCCGCGAACCGCGAGCCCCACGCTGGTGAGGGTCGGGTTGCAGGAGTTGGCCGTCGGGATGAGGCCGTTGCCGGCGAGGAGCAGACCGGGTACGCCCCACACCCTCGAGAAGGTGTCGCACACGCTGGTCCCGTCGTCCGTGGCGCCGAGGCGGAAGGTCCCCATGTAGTGCAGCGAGCTGCCCGCCGGCATGAGCACCGGCATACCCTCCACGAAGTCGCCGAGGGCGGCCGCTGCCTGAGCCTGATGGACCCGAGCTCGCGCCAGCTCGGTCTCCTCCCGCTCGGTCAGCTCGTAGGCGATCCGGACGCTCGGCAGCCCGGAGGCGTCGAGCTGGTCGTCGTCGAAGACCAGCCGGTCCTCGGGTCGTGGCCACTTCCGCACTCCCCAGCCCATCCCGACGTAGCCCGCGGGGTTGTCACGGTAGGGCGAGAACTCGGGAAGGGGGGCGGGACAGACCGGCGTGTACATGAGCTGGGCGTGGTACGGGTGGCGCTCCTCGTCGTAGCCGACGCTGACGACCGCCCGGATCGGGTCGACCGGCCCCGCCGCGGCGTCCAGCGGCGGCAGCACCCCCTCGCGGACGGCGACGACACCGAAGACCAGAGGGTGCTCGGTGAGGTACCGGCCGAGCGCCGCCGGCCGGATCCCGGACGCCCAGAGCAGCTGCGGGGTCCGGATGGCGTCCGCCGCCACGACGACGACGTCGGCGCGGACCTCCTCCCGAGCTCCATGCTCCGCGTCTTCCAGCACCCCTCCGACGACCGCGTCACCGTCGCGGACCAGCTGCACGCAGCGGGTCTGAGCGCGCAGCTCGAAGCGCGGGTCCTCGAGCACCGGCTCGAGCAGGAGGTCGGTCCCACCCCAACGCATGGTTCCGTCGGACCGGGCGTCACCCGATACCGGAAGGAGCCGCACCGCGATCCCGTCGGGAGCGAAGGCGTCGCGGACCCGCTCCAGGAGGCCTTCGGCCTGGGGCGAGTCGGAGAACGCGGAGCGCGTCACGTGGAGTAGCTCCTCCGCGGCCGCGACGTGCTCGTCCCAGTCGCCCGCGTCGATGACGGCGATCCGCTCGCTGCCGACGGGGCGCGGGGTGGCGCAGGTCCAGTGGGCACCCTGCCCACCGACGCACGTGGCGACGGCGGCCGCGGGCATACCCCCGGAGCCGTCCGCGGCCTGGCCGATGAGATGGGTCCCCTGCCGCGCGGTCACGGTGCCCTCGACGACCGCCCCCTGCGGGATCCCTGAGACGCCGCTCGCAGCGTTGCCCTGCGAGGCCGTGCGCGCGGCGGCCTGCTCCGCGGGGTCCGCGATGTTCTTGACGTTGGTGCCCGGCGGCGACGAGACGACCGGGCCGGCCTCGACCATCAACACCGCGACGTCGGCTACCCGCTCGAGGAGCAGGCGCGCATACGTCGCGCCGGTGGGTCCGCTGCCGACCACGAGTACGGACGGGCGGGCGGCCATCGGCGGTTCTCCTCGTCTTCGGGGACTTCGGGGACTTCGGGACCTCTAGGACTTCTGGGACGAATCGGCCTGGCCATCATCGGTTTTCGAGATGGGCGACGCCAACACCCTCTGGTGATGCCGATCATCGGCAGCCGTGATGAGCCCCTGACCAGCCCAGGGATGCATCGACGCAGCCGATGAGGACCATCAGGAAGTGCGCCTTCCCGGCGCGCAGGGTGCTGGGAACAGTGGTAGGCGAGCCAGCTCGGCGTGACCACACTCTCCTCGTCCACGGAGGCATCGATGCCCGCAGTCAGCACGGTTCTCGTCGTCGGCGCCGGAGGCGCCGGCACGGCGACCGCCATCCAGCTGGCGCAGGCCGGCGTTCCGGTGGAGATCGCCGAGATCAAGCCCGACGTCACCGCGCTCGGCAGCGGGATCACGTTGCAGGGGAACGCCTTGCGGGTCATGCGCCAGCTGGGGATCTGGGAGGCTGCACAGCAGCTCGGGTACTCCTTCGACACCCTCGGCTTCCGGGCGCCCGACCCGGCCGGCACGCTCGTCATGGAGGTCCCCGACGCCCGGACGGGCGGGCCGGACCTCCCCGCGACCATGGGGATGTACCGGCCCGACCTCGCCCGGCTGCTCGTGGAGCGCGCGGCTGAGGTCGGCGTGAAGATCCGCTACGACCTCTCCGTCACCGAGCTGGACGCCGACGACGACGGCGTGGACGTCACGTTCTCGGACGGTTCCCGGGGTCGCTACGACCTCGTCGTCGGCGCCGACGGCATCCGTTCTCACGTTCGGCAGCTCGCCGGCATCGACGTCGAGCTGCGTCAGGTGGGGATGGGGATCTACCGCGCGTTCACCCCCAGGCCGGCCAGTGTGACCCGTACCGACCTCATCTACGGCGGACCCTCGTACATAGCCGGCTACTGCCCCACCGGCGAGAACTCGCTGTACTGCTACATCGTCGAACCGGCGCACGACCGGTCGGGTGAGTCCAAGGAGGAGCTGCTGAGCGGGCTCCGCAGCCTGTCGGAGAGCTACCACGGCCCATGGGACGACATCCGCGAGGTGCTGACCGACCCGGCCCGCGTCTTCTACACGAGGTTCGAGACCCACCTGGTCGAGCGCCCGTGGAACCGCGGCCGGGTTGTCATCATCGGCGACGCGGCGCACTCCTGCCCACCCACCCTGGCGCAGGGGGCGGCACTGGCCCTCGAGGACGGCGTCGTCCTCGCGGAGATGCTCGTGGCGGCGGACCGCCTGGACGACGCGTTCTGGGAGCGTTTTCTGGACCGCCGCTTCGATCGGGTCCGGACCGTTGTCGAGAGCTCGAACACGCTGGCGCAGTGGCAGCTCGACCACGTCCAGGGCGACATGGGCGCCGTCATGGGCCGCCTCGCGGCTGCGGTCAGCCCGCCCGCCTGAGCCTCACAGGCGGCGGTCAGACGGATCCGTCTCGGTCTCGGTCATCCTCGGGGGATCACCGTGAGAACACGCTCCGTGTGAGTCCGGAACTCCAGCATGAAGGCGCGCAGGAACTCGGCCGTCGACTCGTCCGTGACCTCGCCGTCGTCGGTGAAGACCTCGGGGTCGAACCGGATGTATGCCTCGGGTGACGTCATCTGCCGGGCGTTGCAGAAGCTCAACACCCCGCGCAGGCTCTGTTGCGCGAGGGCGGTCCCGATCTGGCCGATCGACGCGCCGATCACCGCAGCGGGCACGTGGTCGAAGGAGTTCTGACCCCATGGGCGGGAGGCCCAGTCGATGGCGTTCTTCAACGCCCCCGGGATAGAGCGGTTGTACTCCGGAGTGACGAAGAGGACGGCGTCGGATCCCGCGATGGCCTCCTTCAGCGCCACGGCCTCTGGTGGGTAGTCGCTGTCGAAGTCAGGGCTGTAGAGCGGAAGGTTGCCGATGGGCAGCTCGGTGAACGTGAGGTCGTCCGGTGCCAACCGGATGAGCGCCCGGCTCAACACCCGGTTGATCGACGTCGACGACAGGCTGCCGACGAAGTATCCGACGTTGAAGTGGGGCATCCCGTCCTCCTCGTTGGTCGTGCCGGCCCGCGCCGGCCATCAGGACTCCACTAGACCGGCCCGGCGGCCCCACAGCAACTCAGGTGACAGGAATGGGATGGGCTCGGCCCGTCGCGGCGGAGCGAGCGACCGCGTCGAGCACCCGCTGAAGTCGTACGCCGTGGTGAACGTCCAAGGCGTGTGGCTTCCCGCTCTCGATCGCGGCGGCGAACTCGTCGGTGATGGTCCGCCCGACGGCCACG
>DATLQE010000249.1:0-7671 GCA_035535335.1 Lapillicoccus sp.
CCTTGTCCACCTGGGTCAGCTGGGCGGTCTGGGCGATCTTCTCGTCCGCGTGGGTGTCGAACCCGGACGCCGAGACCGCGTAGACCCTGGTCGGCACGTCGGCCTTGATGCACCGCGCCACGACGTCCAGCTGAGCGGACAATGCGGCTCGCTGGCCGTTGCCCGCGGCGTCACCTCCGGCTTCATCCCCGGAGTCGGAGGTGAGGTGTCCGAAGGTCTGCTCGCACCGCTGCTGCGCTGCGTACGACGCCACGACGAGCTTCGCCGCCGGACCGTCGGCGGCGTCCGGCGTGGCGAATCCCTTCAGCACGGCGGCCGTCATGGCCGACGACGTCGATTTCCCCACCGACAGCGCGGCCGCGGTGGCCTTGGCGCCCACCGCCAGCGGCGGCAGTACCTCACCGATGTTTAGCGCCAGCAGCGGGTCGTCGCCGGCGGTGTCGAGCCACCGGCCGACCCATCCGGACGGCACCGGCGTGTCCGGCGACCCGGTCTGCCAGATGTCCATCGAGCGGAAGTGGCTGTGGTCCGGCTTCGGATACCCGACGCCGCGGACGACCGCCAGCTTCTGCTGCTTCCAGAGATCGGCCAGCCCGGTCATCCCGGGGTTGAGGCCGAATTGGCCGTCCATGTGCAGGACCTCCTCAGGGGAGTACGCGAGCTCGGGGCGCGCATCGTGGTAGGCCGGATCCGTGTACGGCACAACGGTGTTGAGCCCGTCGTTGCCGCCGTACATCGTGACCAGGACGAGGATCGAACGGTCGGGGGGAAGCGGGTCCGACTGTCCGCGAGACAGCACGTGCTCGAGCGTCACTCCCGCAGCCCCGGCCAGCAGCGCGGTGGCGCCGGCCACGCCGGACGCCCGCAGGAGGGTTCGCCGGGTCAGCCCGTCCATGGGCTTCTTCGGATCCACCGGCGGGAGGTTGGCCATCAGATCACCAGGTTCTCTGGGCTCACCAGCGCCATCGCGACGAGGCGCTGAGGGTCGTCGGTATGCGTCTTCAGCTCGGCCAGCGTGCGGTCCGAGACGGCTGGGATGCCGAGGAGGTGCGCCACGGCGTCGACCCGGCCGGACGGCGAGGTGGACTGGACCGAGCCGAGGTCGCCGGCCCGGGCCAGCAAGGCGGCCGTTTGGACGCGGGTCGTCGCGGAGGCCGTAGAGAGCCAGGCCTGTCCGGAGGGCCAGCCGCTGACGTTCGGCGGGAAGAACGGCAGCTGGCCGAGCGCCCGCATCGCGGCCGCGGCCTTCTTGACGGTGTCGTCGTCGGTTGGCACGCGCAGCGACCGCATCGCCCCGACGACCCACTCGACCGGCGACGCCACCCGGAAACCGGCGGTGGCCGCATACGCGTCGTCGGTCAGCATGGCCTGGAAGAGCCCGGCGAGGTCCCGCTCCGGCCCGTAGGCCGCGACCATGCGGTCGAGCGCGTCGGCTGGGGGCGCTTCGGGGCCCGCGAGGAGCTGCCACCACCGGGTCGCGACGAACGGCGCCGACGTCGGCTGGTCGAGCAGCAGGCGGACGAAACCCCGGGCGTCGAGGTCGGCCGTCGTGCCGAGCACGGTCTTGCCGCCGCTGTCGTGCCGCCTCGGCACGAAAACGGCGGATCCGGTGGCGCGGTCCAGGGTCCAGCCGGTCAGGGCCCGTGCGCCCTCCCGGACGTCCTGCTCGGTGTACCCGCCCGAGCGCCCTAACATGAAGAGCTCCATGAACTCACGGGACAGGTTCTCGTTGGGGGCTTTGGCGGTGTTCTGCTGGCCGTCGAGCCAGAAGAGCAGGGCCGGGTCGACGACCGCCGCCTCGGCGAGGTCGGCAAAGGAGCCGCGGCCCTTCGCCCGCAGCGTGACGTTCTGCGCCAACAGCATCGGAGCGGATCGGACCTTCGTCGCCGACGTCGCGAAGTGGTTGTGCCAGCCGAACGTGAGCTTCTCGATGACCGGGTTCTCCACCGCGACCATCCGCCGAACCCACCAGGCGACCAGCTGGGTCACGCGCTCGGTCTCCTGCTGACGGCGCTGGCGCCGCTCGTCCTGAGTCGCGCCCTGGCCGAGAGGTGGCAATACCTCGAAGGCCGGGACGGGGGTGGCGGCCGCCCCGGTGTCGCTGTCCGGGGCGGCTCGGAGCGACGCCGACAGCCACGCCGATGGTCCCGCGGCGGCGACCGAGTCGACGAGGTCCCCCGACGCCCCGAACCCCGTGGAGCGCACGAGGTGGGCCGCGGCTGCCCAGCCGGCCGACGACGTCATGTGTCCACCCTCGCGCACCGATGTTCGAGGAGTGTCAGGCCTCGGTTCGCTCCAGCAGCGGCAACCGGATGGTGAAGCGGGCTCCGCCCTCCGGCGCGTGCCCGGCCTCAACCCTCCCGCCGAGGCGTTCGACGATGCGGTGCACGATGGCCAGCCCCAGACCGGTACCCACCTGACGCACACCGCGATACTTCTCGTAGAGCGCCGCCCGCTCGAACGCCACCGGGAGGTCGTCGTCGGAAAGGCCCGGTCCGCCGTCGCGCACCTCGAGCACCGCGACCCCGCCCGGCTCGGTCCGGGTGGCGACGACGATGGGCGCACCCTGCGGCGTGACCCGCAGTGCGTTCTCGAGCAGCCCGTCGAGGGCCTGGCGCAGCCGCTGCGCATCCCCGAGCACGACCGCCGACGGCTCGCCCGCCTCGACGTGGAAGTCCACGCCGGCCGACGCGCAGCGGTGCCGCCAGATCTCGGCCGCGCCGTCGAGGACGCTGTGCAGTTCCACCGGAGCCGAGTCCATCCGCATCTCCGTGGCGTCGAGCCGCGCGAGGTCGAGCAGGTCCGCGACGAGGCGCTCCAGGCGCTTCGCCTCGTCCCCGATGACGGCGCCGACGGCCGAGAGACGGCCAGGCGGGACGACGCCGTCGGCCAGCGACTCCGCGTACCCGGTAATCGCGGTGAGCGGAGTACGGAGGTCGTGCGACACGGACAGGAGGAACTCCCGCTGTCGCGCCTCCGAGTGGGAGAGCGCCCCGGCCAGCCGGTTGACCGACGCGGCCACGTCGGCGACCTCCCGCGGTCCCTCCTCGGGGATGGCAACGTCGCGGGAGCCCTGGGCCAGGGCGGTCGCCGCCTCGGCGGTGCGCCGAAGCGGACGCGAGAGCCGCCACGCCACCAGTAGGGCGAGACCGACGGCGACCAGGCCGGTGACGACGAGGCTGACGGTCAGCTGCCGCAGCGCCTGGCCGCCCAGCGCGACCGCGTCCCCCCGCCGCTGAGCGAGGACGATCCCGCCCGCGGGCGTGGGCCGGGCCTCCACCAGCACGCTTCCCTCGTCGCGCGGTAGCTGGAGCGACAGCGAGTCGCCGCCGGCCAACCGCTGGACCTGCTCGGCCGTGAGCGCACGCGCGGCGAGGGCGTCACCGACCAGCGTCGGGCCGCCCGCGCCGCGGTCGCGCACGACGGCGATCTGGACGTTGATCGACTGCAGCGCCTTACGGGCCCGCGCCTGGGCGACCTCCGGGCTGACGCCCACCTGGGCGGTCGCCTCCGCCTGGTCGGCCAGGGCCACGAGCGCCGCCCTGGCGGTCTGCTCGCTGGCCCGCTGCAAGAGGTTGACGCTGATGACGATGCCCGCGACCGACGTCAGCACGGCGACGGACACCGCCAGCAGGGCGATCCGCGTCGCCAGCGTGGGCCGGAGCCGCCGCCTCACCGGCGCGGCCGGCCCGCCGCGCGGTCCGGCTGCTGGGCGGCATACCCGACGCCGCGGACCGTACGGATGACGTCGTGGCTGCCCAGCTTCGCGCGCACCTGCGCCACGTGAACGTCGACCGTGCGCTGACCGGCGGCGGTGTCGTAGCCCCACACCTGACGCATCAGCTGCTCGCGGCCGTACACCCGGCCGGGCGAGCGCATGAGGTAGGCCAGGAGGTCGAACTCCGTTGCCGTGAAAGCGATCTCGCGGTCACCGGCATACCCCCGACGCTCGTCGGGCACGAGGCGCACGGTGCCGCATACCAGCTCGTCCGCGGCGCTGACCCGCTCCTGCAGCCGGGTACGGCGCAGCACGCTGCCGATGCGGGCGATGACCTCCCGAGGCGAGAACGGCTTCGTCACGTAGTCGTCCGCTCCCAGCTCGAGGCCGACGACGCGATCCACCTCGTCGTCACGGGCGGTGACGAAGAGGATGGGCGTCCAGTCGTCCTCGGCTCTCAGCCGGCGGCAGACCTGGATGCCGTCGAGACCGGGCAGTCCGATGTCGAGCAGCACGACGTCGGGCCGGTCGCGGCGGATCGCCTCCAGTGCGGCGAGGCCGTCGCGTTCGACGTGCGTCCGGTAGCCCGACAGCTCCAGCTGGAGGCTGATCATCTGGGCGATCGCCGGGTCGTCCTCGACGACCATGACGAGCGACGCACGGGGGTCGGACGTCACCCCGGGCACTCTACGGCGCGGGCGGTGACGGCCTGGTCACCCTCGTGTTCGGGTTCTGTACGCGTCTCGCGCCGACAGCGACGGAACCTCGGGCGCCGGCTCCAGCGTTTCTCACCCGGACTATGGTCGTGCCCGGTTCGCGCAAAGGAAGGAGACGGGGGTGTCACAACCGTCTCTGGCGTTGTCACTGGCGACCGACCCGGTCCTCGACGCGGAGCGCCGGCGTGGGCTGCGGCGGATGCGGCTCGTCGCCCTGTCGCTGCTGGGGTTCGCCGCGATCGTCTTCCTGGCCACGCTGCGGGTCGCGGACCAGGGGTTCTGGGGGTTCGTCCACGCGGGTGCGGAGGCGTCGATGGTCGGCGCGATGGCCGACTGGTTCGCCGTGACCGCGCTCTTCCGGCACCCCTTGGGGATCCCCATCCCGCACACGGCGCTGATCCCGCGCCGCAAGGACATGCTGGCCCGCAGCCTGCAGGACTTCATGGGGGAGAACTTCCTGCGTGAGGACATCATCCGCGAGCGGGTCCTGTCGGCACAGGTCAGCGACCGGGTGGGCCGCTGGCTGCTGGAGCCGGCCAACGCCCGCCGGGTCGTCGACGAGGCGTCGCATCTGACCACACTGGGCCTGCAGCGGATGCGCGACGAGTCGGTCGCCGAGGTCGTCGAGGAGGCGGTCCTTCCGCGGCTGCGGGAGGAGCCGATCAGCCCGATCGCCGGGAGCCTGCTCGGGGAGGTGGTTCGCGACAAGGCGCACTACGGGCTCGTCGACCTCGCGCTGGGCGAGTTCCACCGGTGGCTGACCGAGAACCCTGAGACGTTCTCGCGCGTCCTGTCGGAGCGCGCTCCCTGGTGGGCCCCGCACCAGGTCAACGAGGTGGTGATCGCCCGGGTCCACAAGGAGGTCATCAAGTGGGTCGCCGAGATCCGTGACCACCAGCACCACCAGGCACGCGTGGCGCTGGACGACCTGCTGGCCGATCTGTCCGACGACCTGCTCCACGACGAGGCGACGATGGAGCGGGCCGAGCGGCTGAAGCGGCGCATTCTCGACCACCCACAGCTGATGGAGACCGTCCTCTCGCTGTGGCGGGCGTTCCGGTCGGCGCTCGTCGTCGCGCTGGCCGACCCCGAGGGGCCGCTGCGGACGCGGGTCCAGACCGAGCTGGAGAAGTTCGCCCAGCGCGTGGTTTCCGAGACGGACCTGCGTGAACGGCTCGACGGCTACGTCGCGGACCTGGCGGCGTTCCTCGTGAACCGGTACGGCACCGAGCTGACCGCGGTGATCAGCCACACCATCGACCGCTGGGACGGCAAGGAGACCGCGTCACGGGTGGAGCTGTTCGTCGGGCGGGACCTGCAGTTCATCCGGATCAACGGCACCATCGTGGGTGGCCTGGTCGGTCTCATCATCCACGCGGTGGCGGTCGTCGTCGGCTAAGGCACGCAACGCAACAACTCGAACCTGTTCGAGTTGTTGACGGGGATCGCGGCGATCCGGGACCAGGACTCGGACATGTCGGAGTTGTTGTTCCGGCTGGATCCGGCGTAGGTCCACGTACCTGGAGCCAGCCGAAACCCGGTGTCGGCCTGTCGCCGCCGAATGGCACGCTGGGCCGGTGCAGTTCTCCGCGTACCGTCCCGTGCTTGCCCTCCCGGCGGCCCGCGCGGCGCTGCTGCTGGGCTTCTTCATCCGGATCCCGCTCTTCGCGGCCAGCGTCATCCTCACCCTTCACGTGGTCGGCGCCCTCCACCGCAGCTACGGCGCCGCCGGCGTCCTGAGCACGGCCGCCACCGTCGCCTTGGCCGTCTCCAGCCCCTGGCGAGGGCGCCTGCTCGACCGGAAGGGGCTCCGCCGGGTCGTCCTTCCCTCTCTGGTGGTCCAGGCAGTCTGCTGGTCGATCGCCCCGTGGGTCGACTACTGGTGGCTCATGGCCCTGGCCGCGATCGGCGGCCTCTTCGCCGTGCCGACGTTCTCGATCCTGCGCCAGGTGCTCATGGCCGCCGTGCCCGAGGAGCAGCGGCGGACGGGGCTCTCGCTCGACTCGGTCTGCACCGAGTTCTCGTTCATGGCCGGCCCCGCGCTCGGCGTGTGGGTGGCGACCGTCTGGGACACCGCCATCTCGATCTTCGTCTTCCAGTGGCTCTCGATCATCGCGGGGATCGTCCTGTACGTCCTCAACCCCGCTATCCGCGGCGACCACGAGGACGACGCCGACGCCACCCCGCCGCCACGCCGGTCCTGGTTCGGCGTCCCGGTGTTCGCTGTCCTCGCCGCCGCAGCGGCGACCACGATCGTCCTCGGGGGCTCCGATGTCGCGATCGTCGCGACCCTTCGCACCATGGACGCCCAGCAGCACATCGGGTGGGTCCTGGCGGTCTGGGGGGCCGGGTCCATCGTCGGCGGCCTCGTCTACGGCGCCTGGCACCGCTCGGTGGCCGCGTTCTGGCTGCTCGCCGGCCTGGCCCTGGTCACAGCACCGGTCGCGCTGGCCGCGAACCTGCCGATGGCCGCGGTCCTGCTCTTCGTCTCCGGCCTCTTCTGCGCGCCGTCGATCACCGCGACGGTCGACACCCTCAGCCGCCTGGTCCCGACCAGCGCCCGAGGGGAGGCCGTCGGCTGGCACGGCTCCTCGATGACCGCCGGCATCGCGCTCGGCGCTCCGCTGGCCGGCTTCGCCATCGACGCCGGCGGGTGGCAGTGGGGGTTTCTCGTGGTCAGCGCGGTCGGCCTGCTGGTCGCCGTCGTCTGCGGGCTCGTCCTGGGCCGACGGGGCAACGACTCCGCGTCGACGGCGAGCGATTCACGGCTCGCCACGGCGCACTGATATCCTGGTAACGACCTGACCGGCGGTCCGGTCCGGCCTGCGAGCCGGTTCCGGGACGTCGATCGTGCAAGAGAAGCCCTCGGCTTCCACCCGCGTCGATCGTGAGATCGCCGGGTCGAAACGGTTCAGACGGTATGCGTGTCGCCCCTCGGCGGCCGTAGCCCGTGCCTGTGGGACGACCACGGGCATGCCGGACCGACCTCGAGGCTCCTCGCGCACCCACGGTGACGGGGAGCCTTTCCCGTCCCGGGAGGTCACGGGACATCCCGTAACCACTGACCCCACAGAAGGAGCACCACATCAGCGAGCCTCGCATCAACGAGCGCATCCGCGTCCCGGAAGTGCGCTTGGTCGGACCCAACGGCGAGCAGGTCGGCATCGTCCGCGTCGAAGACGCGCTGCGACTGGCCGCGGAGGCCGACCTCGACCTCGTCGAGGTGGCCCCGATGGC
>DATLQE010000250.1:0-9431 GCA_035535335.1 Lapillicoccus sp.
GACCGCCGGCCCGGCGCAGCTCGTGCTCACGGCGACGGTCGCCCGGCGCTACTACGTGGACGGCCGGTCCAAGGTCGAGATCGCCGACGAGCTGCACATCAGCCGGTTCAAGGTGGCCCGGCTGCTCGACCAGGCGCTCGCCACCGGACTCGTTCGGATCGAGATCGGTCACCCGGGCACCATCGACACGGACCTGTCGAGCCGGCTGCAGGAACAGCTCGACCTTCGGACGGCGATCGTCGTCCGCACCGAGGAGTCGGACCCGGCCGCCCTGCGGACCTTGCTCGGGCGGGCGGCCGGCGACCTGCTGACCGAGACGGTCGGCCGCCAGGACGTGCTCGGGTTCGCGTGGGCGCGGGCGGTGGCCAGCACGGTGCCCGCCCTCGGCGGGATGGCGCCCGCGTCCTTGGTCCAGCTCACCGGTTCGCTGCCCCGTGACGACTTGTCGATGACGTCCACGGAGATCGTCCGCGACATCGGGCGGTTGACCGGCGGGCGCGTCACCTTCTTCTACGCGCCGTTCCTGCTCCCTGACGAGGAGACGGCGCGGACGTTGCGTCGCCAGCCGGAGATCGCCCGGGCCATCGATCAGTTCCGAGCCGTGACCAAGGCCGTGGTGGGACTCGGCGCCTGGGGCCAGGGTCAGAGCACCATCTACGACGCGATGGGCGCCTCCGAACGCCGCGCCCTCGGCAAGGCGGGCGTCGTGGCCGACGTGTCCGGCGTGTTCCTCGACGAGTCCGGTGCCGTCGTCGGCCAGGAGCAGACCGCGCGGATGATCTGCATGAACGCCGACCAGCTCTCCGAGGTCGAGGACGTCCTGGCCATTCCCTACGGCGTCGCCAAGGCTGCGGCTGTGCTCGCGGCCGTGCGCAGCGGCCTGGTGACCAGCATGGTCACCCACGACGCGATGGCTCGGGTCCTGCTCGGCGGCTCGGTCTTGACCGAGTCCCGGCGCAGCGCGGGATAATTCCACCCCACGAAGTTCTCCGCTCCGCTCCGATACTTCGCGGGGACCCCGGGATAGGCCGTCGACCCGCCGGTGCGGCGACGCATACCGAAACTCACCACGCCCCGTAATGCCGCGGAAACACCCGTTGCGGAAGATGGACACATGACCTCGCCCGACACCCGGCGGCTGCGCATCGGCTGTGAGTTCGTCTACCACGCGGAGATCCCGACCCCGACGGTGTTCCAGGTCCAGCCGACCACCTCCCCCGATGTCTCGGTCGCCGACGAGGAGTGGTCGTTCGAGCCCGATGCGCAGGTGCGGAGGTACACCGACCTCTACGGCAACCCCTGCCTGCGCACCGTGCTGCCGGCCGGTGGGTCGGTGCTGCGGTATGCCGCGGTGGCCACGGTTCCCGACGCTCTGGACGACGCGGACCAGAACGCCGCCGAGAACCCGGTCGCCGAGCTGCCCGACGACGTCCTGCTGTACACGCTCCCCAGCCGGTACTGCCTGCCGGACATGCTGGGCGACGAGGCGTGGAAGCAGTTCGCCGACCTCCCGCCCGGATATCCCCGCGTCCAGGCCATCTGCGACCACGTCCACGACCACCTCACCTTCCAGTACGGCTCCAGCACGCCGACGTCTACGGCGCTGGACGTGTTCACCAGCGGCTTCGGGGTGTGCCGGGACTTCACCCACCTCGCCATCTCGTTCTGCCGCGCGTTGAACATCCCCACCCGGTATGCGTTCGGCTACCTTCCGGATATGGACGTGCCGCCGGACCCGGCGCCCATGGACTTCGCGGCGTGGATGGAGGTCTGGCTCGACGACCGCTGGTGGACGTTCGACCCGCGGAACAACGCGCGCCGCAAGGGTCGGGTCGTCATCGGCCGCGGCCGCGACGCGTCGGACGTGGCCATGGCGACGACGTTCGGCGGCCCGATCCTCGAGTCCATGACGGTCACCGCCGAGGAGATGACGGCATGAGGCCGCGGACCGGTCACCTGGACGGCCTGGAGCGGGTGACCTACCGCCTCGACCAGACGTTCCTGTACCACTACTCCGGGCCGATCCAGACCCTTCGGCACCGCCTGCGCGTGGTCCCGCCCGCTCAGCACGGTCCGACGACGCTGGTGACGTCTCGACTGACCATCGACGGTGCCGAGGTGCACCGGCGACGGTGGCGTGACGGCGCGGGCAACACCGTGGTCCGGGTCGGAGCCGAACGGGTCGAGGAGTACGTCCGGTTCTCCTACACCGCCACGCTCGCCCGGCAGCGGGACGGCGCGGCGGTGTTGCTGGACCGGGCCGCGCTGGGGGACCCCCGCTGGCGACGCCCGACAGCGCTGACCGCACCGTCCGAGCCGCTCCGGGCACTGGCCCTCGCGTCGTCGCCGAGCGGTGACGCGCCGTGGGACCGGCTGTCGGGACTCGCGCTCGCCGACCATCTCAACCAGGCGGCCTACGACGCGCTCGCCTACGAGTGGGGCGTGACGGGGGTTCGGACGACGGCCCACGAGGCCCTCGCGCTGGGCCGCGGCGTGTGCCAGGACTCCGCCCACCTCATGCTGGCGCTGTGCCGTATCCGAGGGCTTCCGGCCCGGTACGTCTCCGGACATCTTGTCGGCCAGGGCGGCACGCACGCGTGGGTGGAGGTCCTGGTTCCGTCCGCCGACGGCCGGGCGGTCGAGGCCGTCGGCTATGACCCGTGCAACGGCCGGCGCACCGGGGCGGGGCACGTCACCGTGGCTACGGGGCGGGACTACCGAGACGTGCCGCCGACGTCGGGGACGTACGTCGGGAGCGCGGCCGGTCGCCTCACGACGACGCGGGACCTCGTCGTGCTCGACGCCGCCTGAGGCCGTCAGTCGACCGGCGCAGTAGCGAGGACGTGGAAGGCGGGCTCCTCGTAGGGATGCGCCTCGCGCAGCGCCGCGACGACCGCGGCGCGCAGCCGGCGCGGCAGGACCACCTCGACCCGGTCCTCGTCGACGTACTCCAGGTCACCGACCGCACCGATCGTGGGGCTCGCGGCTCTCACCGGCCGGAACTGGCCGCGGCCGGAGGTGACGAACGCGCACTCCTCATAATCGCCGATCCGGCCCGCGCCAGCACCGAACAACGCGGCGAGGACCGCGCCGGTCGACTCCCGCGGCACGTAGACGACCAGCACGTCGAGGGGTTCCGCCACGCCGTCAGGCTCCCTCGAACGTCGCCTTCCCCGGCCCCTGCTCGACGAACGAGGTCATCCCGATCTCCCGGTCCCTCGTCGCGAACAGCGAGGCGAAGAGCATCCGCTCGATCTCCAGCCCGGTGTCCAGGTCCGACTCGAGCCCGCGGTCGATGGCCTCCTTGGCCGCCCGCAACGCATACGCCGGGCCGCCGACGAACGAGCGCATCCACGCCACCGCGGTCGCATACACCTCACCGGACGGCACCACCTGGTCGACGAGGCCGATGGCGAGCGCCTCGTCGGCGGGGACGAACCGGCCCGAGAAGATGATCTCCTTCGCCTTGGCCGGCCCGACCAAGCGCGAAAGCCGTTGTGTACCACCGGCCCCCGGGATGATCCCCAGCTGGATCTCGGGCTGCCCGAGCTTGGCGTTGTCGCCGGCCACCCGGAAGTCGCAGGCGAGGGCGAGCTCGCAACCGCCGCCCAGCGCATACCCCGTCACGGCGGCGACGGTCGGCTTGCGGATCTGCGCCACGGCGGTGATGGAGCTCTGCAGCGGGACCGAGCGCTCGACCATGTCGACGTACGACATGGCCTGCATCTCCTTGATGTCGGCACCGGCCGCGAACACCTTCTCGCCGCCGTAGACGACGACTGCGGCGACGTCACTCGAGCCGCCGGCCGCCTGCGCTGCGGCGCGGATCTCCTCCTGGACCTGCACCGACAGCGGGTTCATCGGCGGCCGGTCCAGCCGGATGGTCCCGATGCCGTCCTCGACCTCGAGGCGAACGAACTCGCCGGCGTAGGTCACGCGTCGTCCTGGGGACGGTGACGCGGCCGGTACGGCTCCTCGGCCGATCCGTTGGTCTCGCCGGGACTCTCTTGGAAGGAGGCGTGCCACATCTGGACCACCTCCATGATGAGGTTGACGCTGATCTGGAACAGCGCCGAGATGTCGGTCTCCAACGGCGCGACGTGCTCCACGCTGACGACGAGGTTGTTGTTGGCCAGGCCGACCTTGGCGAGATTGAGCTGCAGGGTGAAGTCGTTGCAGCGCTGCAGTCGGAGAAAGAGGTCGTCCGGGACCTGGTCGCCGATGAGCCACTGCCCGAAGATCCGCATCACCGGCCAGTCGCCGTCCATGCAGCGCACGAACAGCTGCTGAGGCGGCTCGCCGATCGTGAACGACACGTCGCCGTCATCGTCGATGTTGGGGTTCAGCCCGAGGTCCTTGAGGACGTCGAGAACCCGCCCCCGCAGCGGATGTTCGTCCGCCGGCGGGGGAAAGTTCGGCAGGCTGGTGGGGTCGCTCATGCTCCATCCTCCATGGGACCCACGGTAACGGGCCCCTACGCTGACGGCATGTCCCCCCCGCCCCCCCGACCGTTGCGGGACCTGCCCCCGCCGCCGGGGGTCACGCGGGTCGAGGGCGGCGCCGAGGTCTGCGTGTATGCGGGTCACGCCGACGCCGTGGACGTCTGTCTCTTCGACGCCGGGGATCGCGAGGGCGCATCCGAGCGGCGCATCCCGCTCACCGAGCGCGCGCACGGGTTCTGGTTCGGGCACCTGCGCGGTGTGACGCCCGGTCAGCGGTACGCGGTCCGGGCGTCCGGTCCGTGGCAGCCCGAGAACGGCCTGCGCTACAACGAGTCCAAGCTGCTGCTCGACCCGTACGCACGCGCCATCGAGGGCGACGTCCGGGTCGCACCGCCGGCGTTCGGCCATCAGGTCGGGGTCGAGCTGGCCGGTGACACCGGGCTGCGGGACCACCGTGACTCCAAGGCCTACGTACCGCGCTGCGTCGTGGTCGACGAGTGCTTCGACTGGGAGGGCGACGCCCCGCCCCACCGGTCGCTGGCCGAGACCGTCGTCTACGAGGTCCACGTCAAGAACCTCACGCAGCAGCTGCCCGGCCTCCCCGAGCACCTCCGCGGCACGTACGCGGGCCTCGCCCATCCCGTCACGCTCGAGCACCTCACCCGGCTCGGCGTCACCGCGGTCGAGCTGCTCCCGGTGCACGCCTTTACGTCCGAACCCGAGGTGCTCCGCCGCGGCCTGACCAACCATTGGGGGTACAACACCCTCGGGTTCTTCGCCCCTCACGCTGCGTATGCGTCGGCGCGCGACCCGCAGGGAGTCCTGGACGAGTTCAAGGGCATGGTCAAGCTGCTGCACCGGGCCGGCCTCGAAGTGATCCTGGACGTCGTCTACAACCACACCGCCGAGCAGAGCGCCACCGGCATGACGCTGAGCTGGCGTGGGCTGGACAACCGCGCCTACTACCGGCTCGACGACCGCGGCCACGACATCGACGTCACCGGCTGCGGGGACACCGTCGACCTCAGGCATCCCGTGGTGTGCCGCATGGTGCTCGACTCGCTCCGGTACTGGGTGGAGGAGTGCCGCGTCGACGGGTTCCGCTTCGACCTGGCTGTCGCGCTGGCCCGCGGACGCTACGACGACTACGACATGAACCACCCGTTCCTCGTGGCGCTGCGCACCGACCCGGTCCTCTCCCGGGTCAAGAACATCGCCGAACCGTGGGACCTCGGCATCCACGGCTGGCGCACCGGCCAGTTCCCCCCGCCGTTCAGCGAGTGGAACGACCGGTTCCGCGACGGCGTGCGGTCGTTCTGGCTGGCCGGCCTCGGCCGGGACCGCGAGGACCGTCAGGGGCACGGCGTCCAGGACCTCGCCACGCGGCTGGCCGGCTCCCAGGATCTCTTCGGTATGCGAGACCGCGGCCCGATCGCCTCCGTCAACTTCGTGGCGGCTCACGACGGGTTCACCACGCGGGACCTCACGACCTACGACGTCAAGCACAACGAGGCGAACCTCGAGGGCAACCGCGACGGCAGCGACAACAACCTGTCCTGGAACCACGGCATCGAGGGCCCGACCGCCGACCCGGACATCGAGAACGCCAGGCACCGCTCGATGCGCAACCTGCTGGGGACGCTGCTGACCTCCACCGGCGTGCCGATGATCAACGCCGGCGACGAGTTCGGGCGAACCCAGGGCGGCAACAACAACCCCTTCTGCCAGGACAACGAGACGTCGTGGTTCGACTGGGCCCTCGCACCATGGCAGCAGGAGCTGCTCGAGACGACCAAGTTCCTCATCCGGCTCCGCGCCACCTTGCCGGTCCTGCGGCAGCGGACCTTCCCCTCCGGCCGACCGGTCCGCGACGGGTCCACCGACATCGCGTGGTACGACCGGACCGGTCAGCCGATGACCCAGGCGGTCTGGACCGACCCGTCGGTGCGGACCCTCGCGATGTACCTCGACGGAGCCGAGCTCGGCGAACGCTCGGTCCTGGTCCTCGTCCATGGAGGCGCGAACCCCGCTCAGGTGACGTTGCCGATGCCGCCGGGACTCACCGCATACGAGCTGCTGTGGGACAGCGCCTGGGAGCGCCCCCGGCCGGCCGAGGTCGTCGACCCGTCGACCGGACCGGTGGAGGTCGCGGCGGCGTCGATGTGGGTCTGCCGCGCGGTCCAGCTGCCCTGAGCGGGACGCCCGTCAGCGTCGGGGGCGGTCGGTCTCGTCGTCGAACTCGCCGAGGACGCGCTCGAGGAGGTCCTCCAGGGCGGTGATCCCGGTGACCGGCCCGTCGGGGCTCGCAACCAGCGCCAGCTGGGACCGGTCGGCTCGCATCCGCCCGATCGCCTCGACGACGGACTGGTGCGGGTCGAGGCAGGTCGTCGCGTAGGCCAGCTCCGCGATCGGTGTGTCCGGCCGGGCGAGCACGGCGTCGCGGACGTGGACCAGACCGGTGGGCGCGCCGGCGGCGTCGAGGACCACGAGACGCGAACGCCCGCTCTCCCGGGACCGCTGCTCCACGTCGCCGGCCCGCGCCGCCAGAGGAACCCCGACGATGTCGGTGACGGGCAGCGTCACCGCGTACACGGGCGTGCTGGACAGGTCGAGGACGCTGCTGAGCAGCTCCTCGTCGGCGACCTCGATGAGCCCGTGCTCGCGCGAGGAGTCGAGGAGCAGCTGCAGCTCGGCCGGCCCGTGGACGACGCTGGTCTCCTCCACCGGTTGGATGTTCCACAGCCGCAGCAGCCCGTTGGCCGCCGCGTTGAGGACCCGCAGCACCCAGCGGGTCGAGGTCGTGAACCCTCGGAACGGCAGGCCGAGCAGGATCGCCGACCGCTCGGGATGGCTGATGGCCCACGACTTCGGAGCCATCTCGCCCACCACCATGTGGAGGAAGACGACCACCGCGACGGCGAGCATCGTGGCGATCGCGGCGGCCAGGGCCTCCGGCATCGGCGTCAGGCGCAGCAGCGGCTCGAGGAGGTCGGCCACCGCCGGCTTGGCGAGGGCACCCAGCCCGAGGGTCGCGAGGGTGATGCCCAGCTGCGCGCCGGCCAGGCCCAGTGACAGCTCCCGACTGTTGTGGACCGCGGCCCGGGCCGACCGGCCACCGAAGGCTGCGGCGACCTCCAGCCGATGCCGTTTGGCCGACACCACGGCGAACTCCGCGGCGACGAAGAACGCGTTGGCGACGAGGAGCAGCACCGAGAGCCCGATGGAAAGGGCGACGTTCACGACGCCTCCACCTGCTCGGGTGTCTCGGACCGGTGGCGCAGCAGGGTGACCACAGCGGGGACGTGCCGCTCCACGTCGTCCACCCGGATCTCGATCCGGTCCGGTGGCGCCGGGTCGTCGAGATCCGCCGGGTCGGTGACCTCCTCGACCTCGACGGCGTCACCGACCCGGGCGACCCGGCCCAGGCGGCCGAGGACCAGGCCGCTGACCGTCGCGTAGTCGGCCCCCGTCGGAAGCCGGATCCCCGTCGAGGCCTCTACTTCGTCCAGGCGCAGGCGGCCCGAGAGGGTATGCGTGTCCGCCGGTCCCGCCGGCGGTTCCGGTTCGGGAGTGTCGCCCTCGTCGAAGATGTCGCCGACCACCTCCTCGGCGATGTCCTCCAGGGTGAGGATCCCGTCGAAGCCGCCGAACTCGTCGACCACGACGGCCAGCTGGCGACGGCTGGCGCGAAGCTGCTCCAGTGCCGCTGGGAGTGGCAGTGAGCCGGGCACGACGACCGCCGCGGCGCAGGCGTCCGCCACGCTGGTCCGGTCCCAGCGCTCGCGCGGGACCTCCAGCAGCTCGGACAGGCCGACCACGCCCACGACGTCGTCGACGTCCTCCGCCACGACCGGGAACCGCGAGTGCGGACTGGTCCGCAGCAGCTCGACGACGTCGTCCAACGTCGACGTTCCCGGCGCCGTGTCGACGGCGACCCGGGGTGTCATCGCCTGCTCGGCACTCAGTCCTCGGAACGCCAGGCCGCGTTCGAGCAGCACCGAGAGCTCCTCGTCGAGCGCTCCCCCCTTGCGGGACTCGTCGATGACGTGCTCTAGGTCCTCCGCGGTGGCGCCCGGGGCGAGCTCCTCGACCGGCTCGATGCCCACGGCGCGCAGCAGCCGGTTCGAGGCGGAGTCGAACAGGCGGATGACCGGGCCGGCTACCGCCAGATAGACCATCGTGGACCGACTCAGGGCGAGGGCCAGGGGGATCGGACGGGCGATGGCGAGGTTCTTCGGCGCCAGCTCGCCGATGACCATCTGCAGCGCCGTCGAGAGGACCAGGACCAGCGCCACGGCGACGGTGAGGCGGGCCGCATACGGGAGGCCGGTCAAGCCCAGCACCTCGGCCAGCCCGACGCCGATGAGCGGCTCCCCGGCATACCCCACCAACACCGCCGTGACGGTGATCCCGAACTGCGCGCCGGACAGCGTGAACGAGAGCCGCCCGGTGATGTCCAGCGCCCGCTGGGCGGCGCGGTCGCCCTCGTCGGCGAGCGAACGCAGCCGGGTGCGGTCGACCGAGACGTAGGCGAACTCCTGGGCGACGAAGTACCCGGTCGCGACGGTGAGGAGCACAACGAGGCCGAGGCCGACGGCGATGAGCATCGCGGCGTCCACTCCTCGCGGGCAAGCACGTCTGGTGAGGTCCTGGGAAGGCCAATCTACGCGACCGGGGGTACGGTCGTCCGGGCGCCCGCGACGGGACTCGGGCCGGGGCGCCTCGACCACAGAAGCCCAACCAGGAGAATCCCACACATGGCCACGAGCCGACCCCTCATCCGTCCTCTCACCGCCATCGCCGGGAGCACCGTGCTCGCCGCCGCGGTGCTCACCGTCTCGACCGCGGCCCCCGCCTCCGCCGTCAAGCCCGGCAGCGGGTCCTCGACCGGCACCGGCCAGATCTTCAAGGTCAACCCGGTCCAGTCCAGCGGCAACCAGGACCTCACCGACATGAAGGACTCCGACGCGGCGGTGCCGTTGAGCGAGT
>DATLQE010000251.1:0-3344 GCA_035535335.1 Lapillicoccus sp.
GCCGTGGCGTAGGCAGAGCTGAACGCCGTGTAGGTGTTCTGCGCGACCGCGACGTTGGTGGCGTAGACGTTGGCGTAGTTGATGAAGGCGAGCGTCTCGCGCGACGGCAGCAGCTCGACCTCCTCGCGAACGAGCTCCTCATGGGTGACGAAGGTCATGGTGGTCACCTCCTTCCGGATCTGATGGATCGGTCATGGACGGGATCCATGGAACCGACCGGTCGTCACAGCACCGTGGACGGCGACGCGACGGCTCCGCTGCCACCGCGCTTCGCGAACGTCACCAACCGCGCGCCGCATCGTGCCGCGTCCGCCCCGCCATCGTGAGCCGCCCGTTGACCGTACGTCGCCTGATCGTGACGACGGCGTCACGGGATCGTGCGAACAGCGTCACCGCCGCATCACCACCCGCAGGAGCCGTGCGGGAACTCGTCGGCGCCCGGCCGTATCTCCGACGGCGTCTCGGACCTCCTGCAGGGAGTGCGGACACGCAGCACTCGGGGAACCTGGCGAGGACTGAGAATGACTGTTGCAGAAGCATCCGTGAACGATCACTGGTCCATCCGACTGCTCGGCGGATTCGGGCTCTCGGGACCGAATGGCCGGGTGGAGGTCCCGCCCGCGGGGCAGCGGCTCGTCGCCTACCTGGCCATCCAAGGCCACCCCGTGCGGCGTTCGACCGTAGCCGCGGCGATCTGGCCGGACATCGACGAGCCCCGCGCTCGAGCCAACCTCCGTTCGACCCTCTCCCGGCTCGGCGCCCTCGCGCCGATCGTCGAGGCGACCGCCGCGTCGCTGGGCATCGCAGCGGACGTCATCATCGACGTCGACGACCTGCAGCGACAGGTCACCGCGGTGGGTTCCGGTGACTCGCGGCCCAAGGGGGGCCGCCGCGGCTTCGACCTCGAGCTCCTCCCCGGCTGGGAGGAGGAGTGGGCCGCCCTGGAACGGGAGCGGTTCCGGCAGCTGGAGCTGCATCTCCTCGACGACGTCGTCACGACGAGCGTGCACGAGGGACGTCACGGTGACGGGGTCGACGCGGCATTGCGGGCCATCCGGCTCGACCCGTGGCGCGAGTCCTCGCACGCGGGTCTGCTCCGAGCCCTGCTCGCCAGTGGCAACCGTGCGGCGGCGCTCGCCCACTTCCGCCGGTTCGCGGCGCAGATGCGCGAGGAGCTCGGGCTGCCGCCGTCGCGCGATCTCCTCGAGGTGGTCGGGGAGATCCTGCCGGCCCGGTCGGCCCGCCGCGCCTGACCGCGCGCTGACGCGCCGCTAGAGTCCGGCGGGTGGACTCGTCGGAGCCGGTCGCCCCACTGGAACCGCTCGACGAGCTCCTCGCCGTGCTCGACCTCCGGCATCTGGGGGAGGCCCACGTGCGCGTCGAGGGCGTCGAGGGCGACGAGGAGAGCGACCTCGGCGAGTCCGTGGCCGATGTGTTCGTCGGGGACAGCCAGAAGCAACCGCACGGGCGGGTGTTCGGCGGCCAGGTCCTCGCGCAGGCCGTGATGGCCGCGGGGCGCACCGTGGCCGGCGTCGGTCACGATGTCGGCCGGCCGATTCACTCGCTGCACGGGTACTTCGTGCGACCGGGCGACGACAGCCACCCGATACGGTTCGCGGTGGACCAGATCCGCGACGGCCGCTCGTTCTCCACGCGGCGAGTGCAGGCCATCCAGTACGGCCAGCCGATCCTCTCGATGATCGCCTCCTTCCAGGAACCGGCCGGGGGCCTCGAGCACCAGGAGTCGATGCCCGCCGCCCCCGACCCGGAGGTGCTGACGTCAGAGGACGTCGTGGACCTGGACGGTGTGGTGCCGCGCGGTTACCTGCGGGCGCGGCCGGTCGACCTGCGCCATGTCGAGGGGCCGATCAACGTGACTCCCGGCCGGCAACGGGCTGCCCGCCAGAGCGTGTGGCTGCGCACGACCGGGCGCCTTCCCGACGACGCGCTGCTCCACGCGGCAGTACTGGCGTATGCGTCCGACTACGCCCTTCTCGAACCGGTGATCCGCCGGCACGGGCTCGCGTGGTCCGACCCGCGACTTCGACCGGCCAGTCTCGACCACGCGATGTGGTTCCACCGCCCGGCCCGCGCCGATGAGTGGATCCTCTACACCCAGACGTCTCCCACGGCGCAGGGCGGACGAGGGCTCGCGTTCGGCCGGATGTTCGCGGCCGACGGCCGGCTGATCGCCTCTGCGGCGCAGGAGGGCATGCTCCGGATGAAGGAGTCCTGACCGCACCGCTGTTCGCTCGGGACCGCGTCGGTGTCGTCGCCGGCTTAGGCCCGCTCCATGAACAGCATTGAGTCACGATGAGTGTGGTCGATGCATCGTCAGTCCTACTCGATGAAGGAGCCCTCGTGCATCTCGCGGTCATCGGCGCCGGGCCGGCCGGCCTTGTCCTCGGCGCTGGCCTCGCGCGGCGGGGCGCGACGGTGACCCTGGTCGACCGCGACCCTGGCCCGCCGACCGACGGGGTCTGGGCCCGCAGGGGCGTCATGCAGTTCCACCACGCGCACGCGATCCGCCCGCAGGTCGTGGCCACGCTTAAGCGCGAGCTGCCCGAGGCATACCAGCTCCTCGACGTCGGGCCAAACCGGTGCAGACGCCGCAACCGGACGGCACGCTCGCCCTCGCCGGGCTGCGCTGCCAGCGCAGCACCTACGAACAAGGCATACGGGCGGCCGCCGAGGCCGTTCCGGGAGTCACCCTGCGCACCGGCCACGTTGACCAGGTCGTCGAGTCGACCGAGCCCCTAGGACGCCGGGCCGTCGGAATCGTCGTCGACGGATCACCGCTCGAGGCCGATCTCGTCATCGACGCCTCCGGGCGGGCCGGACGGGTGAACCGCCACCGACGGGCGCCCCAGTCCGCCGGCGGCGTCTGTGGGATCGCCTACGTCGACCGTGTCTACCAGCTGCACGATGCGGCAGAACCCGGCCCGCTGGTGAACCCCCTGGCGTGGCAGGCGAACCTCGACGGTTACCAGTGCCTCGTCTTCCTCCACGAGCACGGCATCTTCTCGGCGCTCGTCATCCGCTCGACCGACGACCGCGACCTCGTCGGGCTACGCCACAACGGCGCGTTCGACGCCGCGGTCCGAGCCATCTCGGGGTTGGCCGAGTGGACCGATCCGGAACGGTCCCGTCCACTCACGGACGTGCTGCCCGGTGGCACCCTCGTGAACGCCTACCGCGGCCAGCGCGGCCCCGATGGCGAGCTCGCCCTGGCGGGCCTGGTGTTCGTCGGTGACGCCGTGTGCACGACGACGCCGAACTTCGGCCGCGGACTGGCGACGACGATGCTGCAGGTCGACGAGCTGCTGCGGCTGCTCGACGCCACC
>DATLQE010000252.1:0-4550 GCA_035535335.1 Lapillicoccus sp.
CTCGTACTTGTTCCGCGCCCCTTTGGGGATCTCGACGGTGACGTAGAACTCCACGTTGACCCCCTCGGCCGGGTGGCATCCCCGCGCGACCGGTGTCGTCGGGGAGAATCGTGCCTCGCATCTTGTCAGAACGGGCCGGACCGCAGGGAGGTGGAGACGTGCGTCGTGTCGTCAGCCGTCGTGTCGTCGCCGTGACCACCGTCCTCGTCATCGGCTACCTGACCCTCGACGTCTACGACGTGGTCCCGGGTGTGCTGACCCGAGCCAACCCACCGGACCCCGTTTCGGCGACGCCCACGCCGACACCGAGCGCCACGACGACGGTGGCCCAGCCGCGGAACGATGACGCCGGTATGCCTCTCGCCGCCTCCGGCGAGCAGCAGCCAGTGCCGACGCCCGAGGGGCTCCGGGGCGCCACGTCCACGGCGCTCGCCGATCCGGCGCTGGCCGGGAACCTGGGCCTTACCGTCCGCGACGCCGCGACCGGGAAGCGTCTCCTCGACGTCCGGGCCGATGACCCGTTGTTGCCGGCGTCCAGCCTCAAGCTCCTGTCCGCTGCCGCGGTGGATGCGACGTTCCCGGCCGGTGCAACGCTCACGACCAAGGTGGTCCAGGGCGCCGCCCCAGACCGGGTGGTCCTCGTCGCCGGCGGCGACACGCTGCTCAACCCGGGCGCCGGTGATATCAAGGCGGTGGCCGGCCGGGCCGGACTCGGCGACCTCGTCACCGGCACCGTCAACGCCCTGCGCAGCAAGGGAATCGGCTCCGCCACGGTGTCCCTGGATCTGTCGTATGCGTCGGGTCCGCTCCTCGCGCCCACCTGGTCACCCGGGTTCCGGGCCTCGGGAATCACGGGTGCCGTGGCGGCCATCGGGTTGTCGTCGCAGCGAGCGGTCCCCGGCCGCCCTGGTCCGGCCGATCCCGCAGCGTCGGTCGGCGCCACCTTCGTCGCCGGGCTCAAGGCCGCCGGAGTTCGCGCCTCGCTCGGTGACCAGACCAAGGCTCCTGATAGTGCCGCGACGCTCGCTTCCGTTACCTCGGCCCCGGTCGCCGACCAGCTGGCGCTGGCCCTCGACGAGTCCGACAACGCGCTGACCGAGTCGCTGACCCGGCAGGCCGCATACCGAAAGGGGACGCCGCCGGGGTTCGAGGAGACAGCACGCTTCGTCCGCGACACCGTGGCGGGCCTCGGCGTGGACCTTTCCGGCGTCACCACCGTCGACGCCAGCGGACTGTCGCGCCAGAACCAGCTGCCGGCGCGCGTCCTCGGTGACGTCATGGCTCTCGGGACCAGCGCGAAGCTCGTCGAAATGGCCGACACGCTGCACGACCTGCCAATCGCCGGACTCACCGGCACCCTGGCCACCCGGTTCGACGAGGTCGGGACGCATACCGCAGCCGGGGTGGCCCGGGCCAAGACCGGCACGCTGACCGGGGCGAACGCGCTGGCCGGCACCGTCGTCACTGCCGACGGGCGGCTGCTCACCTTCGCGGCGATCGCCAACGGGACCGGGCCCCAGGCGGGAACGGAGGCCGCGCGGGCCGCGTTGGACCGGTTCGTAGCGGTACTAGCCTCGTGTGGGTGCCGCTGAGCGCGAGACGAGCCGGACAACACTAGGGACGATACGGATGAGCGAGCTGGCCAAGGTTCCCGACGAGCAGCCGGGAGGCCGCCCGCAGTACGTCGACTGGGAGTTCGCCAAGGCGACGGGACGCCGTCTGGTCAACGCCGGCCCGCGGGTCACCCCGTCCGAGGCCACGGCGATCGTCGGTGAGCTTCGGGAGGCGGCGGCCGCCGCTCGTGAGCCGATCGCGTCGACCACCCGTCTGCACAGCCCGGAGGGCGCGCCGCCGGTGCTCGTCGTCGACCGGCCCGGCTGGATGGACCTCAACATCGAGTCGATGGCCTCGTTGGTCGCACCGGTCATCGACAAGGTGACGTCCGGCATCTCGCGCAACGCCCCGAACGCTGTGACGGCGATCGGCGGCAAGGTGACCGGTGCGGAGACCGGCGCCGTCATGTCGTTCCTCGCCAGCAAGGTGCTCGGCCAGTACGACCTGGCGCCGCAGGGCGTCCCGCGGCTCATGCTCGTCGCGCCGAACATCGTCCAGACCGAGCGCGAGCTGGAGGTCGACACCCACGACTTCCGTCTCTGGGTGGCGATGCACGAGGAGACCCACCGGCTCCAGTTCACCGCCAACCCGTGGCTGCGCGACCACATGATCGCCCGCACGCGTGAGCTGACCGTCGACATCGCGCCGACGCCGACGGAGCTGGCCGGGCGGCTGCAGGAGATCGCCCGACGCCTGCCCGAGGCGTTCCAGCCCGGCTCGCAGGGGCTCGCCGAGATCCTCCTCACTCCGGAGCAGCGGACGAAGGTCGAGGAGATCACCGCGGTGATGTCCCTGCTCGAGGGGCACGCCGACGTGATGATGGACGAGGTCGGACCGCAGGTCATCCCGACCGTGGCGGTGATCCGCGAACGCTTCACCAAGCGGCGTCAGGGGGTCTCCGGCGTGGACCTCATCCTGCGGCGGGTCCTCGGGCTCGAGGCGAAGATGCGGCAGTACTCCGACGGCGCGGGCTTCGTGCGCGGCGTCCTGGAACGAGTCGGTCTCGACGACTTCAACGCCGTCTGGTCGTCGCCCGAGAACCTGCCGACGCCGGCCGAGATCGGCTCACCTCAGGCCTGGGTTCGGCGCGTCCACGGTCGATGAGGAGCCCCGGCGTGACAGGGTCCCGGTCGTGACCGGTCCGGCGTCCGCGGTCGCCGCGACGCGGGTGGCGGTGCGCACCGAGATGGCTCAGCTGCCGCCGGACTCGGTCGTCCTGGTCGGCTGCAGTGGCGGCCCCGACTCGCTGGCGCTCGCGGGCGCGGTCGGGTTCGAGGCGCCGAAGCGCGGGATCAAGGCGGCCGGCCTCGTGGTCGACCATGGCCTGCAGCCGGAGTCCAGTCAGGTCGCCGAGTCCGCGGCCACGCAGTGCCGCGCCCTCGGGCTGGACCCGGTCGAGGTCCAGACCGTGCGCGTTCCTCGGGACAGGACGGGCCCGGAAGGCGCGGCGCGGTCGGCCCGGTACCGCGCGCTGGAGGACACCGCGGAGCGGCTCGGGGCGGCGGCGGTGTTCATCGGCCACACCCGGGACGACCAGGCGGAGCAGGTGCTGCTCGGGCTCGCCCGCGGCTCCGGCTCGCGATCCTTGTCCGGTATGCCGCGCCGACGCGGGTTGTTCGTCCGGCCGTTCATCATGCTGGGGCGAGCCGAGACCGAAGCGGCCTGTGCTGCATACGAGCTCGAGCCGTGGCGGGACCCGCACAACGAGGATCCGACCTTCGCGCGGGTCCGGGCACGGGGGTTCCTGCGCGCGTTGGAGAACGAGCTGGGTCCGGGCATCGCCGCAGCGCTGGCGCGCAGCGCGGAGATGCTGCGGGAGGACGCCGACTTCCTGGAGGACCAGGCGCGCGAGGTGCGGCCGTCGCTGGGCGACGGTCCCTGGTCGGCCTCGGCGCTGCTTGCACTCCCGCGGGCACTGCGGACCCGCGTGTGGCGACTGCTCGCGGTCGAGGCCGGGTCGGGCGCGGGACAGCTCACCGCGGCGCACGTGGAGTCACTCGACGCGCTGCTGACCTCGTGGCACGGCCAGGGTCCGCTGAACCTGCCGGGGTACGTCCAGGCCAGCCGCAGCGGCGACCTCGTGACGGTCGCTGGGGTGAGACCGGTCGGATAGCCTTGCCCCCCGTGGATGCCGCCGACATGGGGGACGACCTCAAGAAGGTCCTGCTCAGCGAGGACGAGATCCTCGCGCGGGTCAAGGAGATGGCCGCGGACATCTGGCGGGACTACGAGGGCAAGGACCTCCTCCTCGTCGGCGTGCTGAAGGGCGCGATCCTCGTCATGGCCGACCTCATGCGGGCGCTGCCGGCCTCGGTGCCGATGGACTGGATGGCGATCTCGTCGTACGGGTCCGGGACCAAGTCCTCGGGCGTCGTCCGGATCATCAAGGACCTCGACACCGACATCACCGGCCGGCACGTCCTCATCGTCGAGGACATCATCGACTCCGGCCTGACCCTGTCGTGGATCCGCTCGAACCTCGAGTCGCGCAGCCCGGCCTCGGTCGAGATCTGCACGCTGCTGCGCAAGCCGGAGGTGGCGAAGGTGGAGATCGACGTCCGCTACGTCGGGTTCGACATCCCCAACGAGTTCGTGGTCGGCTACGGGCTGGACTACGCCGAGCAGTACCGCAACCTGCGCGTCGTGGGGACGCTGAACCCGTCCGTCTACGCCTGAGCGGTGCTCGAGGTGAGCAAAATTGCCGCCAGGACGGCAACTTCGCTCCCCTCGGGCAGGCATCTCACCTCCGGATACCGTCCTGAGGTGACCTGAGTCACCCGGCCGCCCGGCTGAGAACCGGCTGGAACAGGAGTCTCCGGTTGCTCGTTGACCTGCGAGAATGACCTCGAGAAGTAGGTGACGGGTCTCGGGCCTGTCGCGTCAGCACCCAAGCAGGAGGTCGGGGACCACCCCGCACATGGACTTCAAGCGCATCT
>DATLQE010000253.1:0-2333 GCA_035535335.1 Lapillicoccus sp.
CGGCGGCCCGCTCCCGACGGGCGACCGCCGCCTTGGCCAGAGCGGCCGCTCGTTGCTCCGGGGTCAGCGGCGGGAGGGCCACGGGTGCTCCTTCGGCTCTGCGGACGGTCGGCGGCGCTGCCAGCGAACCTACCCATCGCCAGACTCCCCGTGCAACGAGATGGCCGGTGCCGCCGGGCAGACTGGCACCATGAGCCTTCCCCTCGAGCGGCTCACCGCCAGGGTATGCGTCGCCGGTGGCGGTCCCGCGGGCATCATGCTCGGACTTCTGTTGGCGCGCGCGGGGATCGACGTCCTCGTCCTCGAGAAGCACGCGGACTTCTTCCGCGACTTCCGCGGCGACACGGTGCATCCGTCGACGCTGGACCTGATCGACCAGCTGGGGTTCCGCGACAAGTTCGAGGCTATCCCCCACACCCGACTGCCCACCTTGGACATCGTCGTGGGGTCGATGCGTCTCCATCCGATCGACTTCGGGAGACTACGGGGGCGGAACCGCGAGATCGCCTTGATGCCGCAGTGGGACCTCCTCGATCTGCTCGCCGCGGAAGGTCGCCGGTACGCCGACTTCCGGCTCGTCACGGGCGCGGAGGTGACCGACGTGGTCCGCACCGCCGGACGGGTGACGGGTCTCGTCGCGCGGACAGCCGAGGGAGAGATCCAGGTGGACGCAACCTTCACCGTGGCCGCGGACGGCCGGCATTCCACGGTGCGGAACCGGCTCCGGCTCACCGCCCGCGAGACGGGCGTGCCCATCGACGTGCTGTGGCTGCGGCTGCCGCGGCCGACGGTCCCGCTGCCCGACACGCTTGCGTACATCCGGGCCGGCACGATGGTGGTGACCATCCCGCGGCCCGACTACCTCCAGTGCGGCGTCCTCATCCCGAAGGGCACGTTCGGCGACATCAAGGCTGCCGGACTGCCGCCCTTCCGAGAGCGCATCGCCCGCTGCGCGCCGCCGCTGTCCGAGGGCGTCGACGCCCTCGCCGACTGGGACGCGGTCAAGTTGCTGAGTGTCCAGGTCGACCTGCTGCCGCGGTGGTCCGTGCCGGGGGCGCTGTGCATCGGGGACGCCGCGCACGCGATGTCGCCGGCGCTCGGCGTCGGCATCAACTACGCGATCCAGGATGCCGTGGCCACGGCCAACCGGCTCGTGCCGGTACTGCGGTCACGTCCCGACGACCACGTCGCCCTTGACGACGCCGCTCGGCAGGTCCAGCGCCGGCGACGTCGGCCGACGGCGCTGATGCAACGGATCCAGATCGCCGCCCACCGGTTCCTGCGCAGCGGTCGAGAGCTGGTACACGACCCGCCGACCCGGTTCGAGCTGACCGTCCCGGGTGCTGTCCTCGCCGCACTACGACCGGTGACGGCGCGATTCATCGGCTACGGGTTTCGGCCGGAGCGGATCAACGACGGCGTGCTGAATCCTCCCCCGCCCTGACCAGACCGCACTCGTACGCCTGGACGACCACCTGGGCTCGGGTCTCCGCTCCGAGCTTCGCGAGAATGCGGTTGACGTGCGTCTTGACCGTCACCGGACTGACGCCGAGCCGGCCGGCGATGTCGTCGTTGGTCAGTCCACGAGCCACCAGGCGGAGCACGTCGACCTCGCGGACGGTCAACGCCGACAGGGCCGGTGGCGTCCCGGCCACCGGTTCCGGACCCCGCACGTGCTCTTCGATGAGGCGGCGGGTGAGCGACGGCGCGAGCAGGGCCTCACCGGCGGCCACCAGCGCGATCCCGGCGACCAGCCGATCGGGGGCCGTCGTCTTGAGGAGGAACCCAGCGGCACCCGCCCGAAGCGCCCCGTAGACCAGCCCGTCGAGGTCGTACGTGGTGAGGACGAGGACGCGTGACGGCATCCGCTCGCGGACGATGGTTGCCGTCGCCGCGATGCCGTTGACGACCGGCATCCGGATGTCCATGAGCACGACGTCCGGTCTCAGTCGGCGGGTCAGCTCGACCGCCTCCGCGCCGTTCGCTGCTTCCGCCACGACGCGGACTCCCTGAGATTCCAGCACCATTCGCAAGCCGGACCGGATGATCTCCTGGTCGTCGGCGAGGAGAACGGTGGTCACCACGCCACCGGCTTCAACGGCAGGTCGATTCGAACCGTGGTCCTTCCGTCGGTCTCCTGGTCGACGTCGAGCGCCCCGCCGAGAAGCTCGGCGCGCTCGCGCATGCCGACGACCCCGAGACCCTCGCCGCGGCCGACGCCGTTGGCCTCGTTGGAGGTCTCGATGACCAGGTGGTCGGCGTCGCGGCTGATCCGGAGGGCCACGGCGGGACCTCGGGCGTGCCGCAAGGCGTTGGCGAGCAGCTCGCGGACG
>DATLQE010000254.1:0-6303 GCA_035535335.1 Lapillicoccus sp.
CTCCGCGATCTCGAGCAGCCGCTCCGTGGAGTCGTTGCGGCGGTTGAGGATCACGTCCTCGATGCGCTCGCGCAGCTCCGGGTCGACCTGGTCGTAGACCACCAGCGCGCCGGCGTTGACGATGCCCATGTCCATGCCGGCTTGGATGGCGTGGTAGAGGAAGACGGCGTGGATCGCCTCGCGGACGGCGTTGTTGCCGCGGAACGAGAAGCTGACGTTGGAGACGCCACCGGAGACCAGCGTGTGCGGCAGGTTCGCCTTGATCCATCGGGTGGCCTCGATGAAGTCGGTCCCGTATGCGGCGTGCTCCTCGATCCCGGTCGCGACGGCGAAGATGTTGGGGTCGATGATGACGTCTTCGGCGGGGAACCCGACCTCGTCCACGAGGATGTCGTATGCGCGGCGCGAGATCCGTTGCCGGCGAACGAGGTTGTCGGCCTGGCCCTCCTCGTCGAAGGCCATGACGACGACCGCCGCGCCGTACTTGCGGCACAGCTTGGCATGCTCCACGAAGGACTCGACGCCCTCCTTCATCGAGATCGAGTTGACGATCGGCTTGCCCTGCACGCACTTCAGGCCGGCCTCGATGACCTCCCACTTGCTGGAGTCGATCATCAGCGGGACGCGCGAGATGTCGGGCTCGCTGGCGACGAGCTTGACGAAGCGGTCCATCGCCTCGACGCCGTCGATCATCCCCTCGTCCATGTTGATGTCGATGACCTGGGCGCCGGCCTCGACCTGCTGACGGGCCACGTTGAGCGCGGTGGGGTAGTCGCCCTCCTTGATGAGGCGCCGGAACCGAGCGCTACCAGTGATGTTCGTGCGCTCGCCGACGTTGACGAACAGCGACTCCTCGGTCACGTTGAGCGGCTCCAGGCCGGAGAGGCGGAGGGCCGGGGTGACCTCGGTCGGAACATGCGGGGCCTTGCCGTCGACGGCCTTGCTGAACATCGCGATGTGGTCGGGCGTGGTCCCGCAGCACCCGCCGACCAGGTTGACCAGGCCGCTGCTCGCGAACTCCTCGATGATCGACGCCATCTGCTCCGGCGTCTCGTCGTACTCCCCGAAGGCGTTGGGCAGCCCCGCGTTCGGGTAGCAGGAGACGAACGAGTCGGCGATGCGCGCCAGTTCGGCGAGGTACGGCCGGATCTCGTCGGCGCCCAGTGCGCAGTTGAGGCCGACGGCGAGCGGTCGGGCGTGCCGGATGGAGTTGTAGAACGCCTCCGTGACCTGGCCGGAGAGCGTCCGGCCGGAGGCGTCGGTGATGGTGCCCGACACGATGACCGGCCACCGACGCGCATACTCCTCGAACAGCGTCTCGCAGGCGAAGATCGCCGCCTTCGCGTTGAGGGTGTCGAAGATCGTCTCGATGACGAGCAGGTCGGCGCCGCCGTCGACGAGGCCGCGGGCCTGCTCGAGGTAGGCGGCGACGAGCTCGTCGTAGATGACGTTGCGCTGGCCCGGGTCGTCGACGTCAGGAGAGATCGACGCGGTGCGGTTGGTCGGCCCGAGCGCCCCGGCGACGAAGCGCGGCCGGTCGGGAGTGCGGTCGGTCATCGCGTCGCACTCAGCGCGGGCCAGCCGGGCGGCAGCGACGTTCATCTCGTACGCGAGGTCGCTCATGTCGTAGTCGCGCAGGCTGATCGCGTTGGCGTTGAACGTGTTCGTCTCGACGAGGTCGGCGCCGGCGGCAAGGTACTCACGGTGGATCGCGGAGATGACGTCGGGCGCCGTGAGCACGAGCAGGTCGTTGTTGCCGCGCAGGTCGCCCGGCCAGCCGGCGAACCGCTCACCGCGGAAGTCCCCTTCGCCGAGGCCCTGGCGCTGGATCATCGTGCCCATCGCGCCGTCGAGGACGAGGATCCGTTCGGCGAGGAGCGCACGCAGCTGCGTGGTGGCGTCAGGGCGCAGGTTCGGTTCGGTCACGATGGCCTTCGGGGGGTCGGTCGGCGACCTCCCAGTATGAGGGGCGACGCACAGCCGGCGCACGGAGGTATCACGATGCGATGACGTAGTGTCGTCGCCATGACCGCCGGGCCCGGCACCACGGCGCCCTACGGCTGGCGCCTCGGGGCGATCCACGGCATCCCGGTGTATCTCGGCCGGTCCTGGCCGGTCATCGCGATCGTCGTCGTCCTGACCTTCGGTTCCTCCGTGCCGACGCCGACGGGGGAGAGCGGTGGTGCCTTCGGGTATGCGGTCGCCGTCGCCTACGCGGTGCTGCTGCTCATCTCGGTCCTGGCCCACGAGGCCGGTCACGCGTTGGTCGCCCGCCGGTTCGGTTTTCGGGTGGACCGGGTGGTCGCGGACCTCTGGGGTGGGCACACCGTCTACGACAGCTCGACGTCGCGGCCGGCTACCAGTGCGGCCATCTCCGTGTCCGGGCCGGTCGCCAACCTCGCCCTCGCGGCGGTGGCGTATGCGGCGCAGGCCGTGGCCCCGAACGGGGTCGTGGGCTTGCTGCTGGGGGCTCTGTGGCTGACCAACGCGTTCGTCGGCGTGTTCAACCTGCTCCCGGGGCTGCCGCTCGACGGCGGCTACCTCGTCCACGCGCTGGTGTGGAAGGTGACGGGCGACCGGAACCGCGCGCTCATCGTCGCCGGGTGGCTCGGCCGGATCGTCACGGTGACCGTCGTCCTCTGGCTCGTCGGCCGGCCCTTGCTCCTCGGGCACCAGCCGTCGCTGTTCACGATCATCTGGTGCGGTCTGATTGGTGCCTTCCTCTGGGTGGGAGCGTCGAACGCCATCCGTGCCGGGCACTCGCGGCGGGTGATCGAGCGGGTCCCGCTGGCGCGGGTGCTACGGCCGGCGGTCGTCGTGGGGGTCTCCGAGCCGGTGTCGTCGGTCCTGGCGGGAGTGGACGGTGTGGCGTCGGGCGGCCGGTTCGGCTCGGGGTCGCCCGGTTCGGCCGGAGGTGCGGCCGTGACACCAGTGGTGGTGGTCGTGGGCCGCTCCGGCGAGGCTCTGGGAATCGCGGATCTCGACGCGGCGCGCGCGATCGACCCGTCGCGGCGGAGTCAGGTTCCGGTCGAGGCGGTGCTGGGCCGTCAGCCTGCCGGGTGGGTCGTCGTGGTCGACTCGCGGGATGGTGACGTGTCGGGGCTGGTCAGCGCGGTGGCCGCTGGTGGGCCGTCGGCGCCACCGACGCTGCTCGCCGTGACGACGGCCGGCGAAGTCCTCGGAACGGTGACCCTGGCGGACCTGTCGGCCGCGTTCTCGCGCTGATCGGGAGGACGTCGGCCGCTCGAGTGTGGGCCGGTCTCGAGCCGGTGCTGTCCACATGGCACGGCCAGGTCGTCCCACGATCCACAGCCGAACGAACCGGTCTAGAGACGAGCGCGCGGGCGCGGTTGGCTCGGATGAGCCGGCAGCAGGTGACGGCGCAGACGCGAGGGGAGCAGGCGATGGCGGTTCGGCGGGGCCACGTGGTCGAGACGGACGCGGACGACGCGACCACCGTGCCGGGCGTGAACGAGGTGCGATTGGTGGGTCGGTTGAGCCGGTCGCCGGAGAGCCGCCAGCTGCCCAGCGGCGACGAGGTCATCCAGCTGCGGCTCGTCGTCCGCCGGGCGCCGGAGCCCGCCCGGTCCACGGCGGCTGCCGCGAGGAGCGAGGCGGGGCGAGCCGCTCGTGCGGGGGTGGACGTCATCGACGTGTCGTGCTGGTCGGCAGCAACGCGCCGGAGTGCGCTGCGGCTGGCGGAGGGAGACACGCTGGAGGTGGAGGGGGCGCTGCGACGCCGGTTCTACCGGGTCGGGCCGGTGGTGCAGAGCCGGTACGACGTCGTCGCGGGCTCTCTCCGCCGGGTCAAGGCGTGACGTCTCTGTGGTGTCAGGTCTGTGGTCTCAAGCTGCCGACATGGCCTCGGTCAGGCCGAGCCGAGGGGCTCCGCCGAGGTTCGTCTGGGGCGCCGCCGAGGCTCCTCTGAGCCCGGGAGGTCCGACGGCCTCGGTTCAGCATCGCGACCGTAGACTCACCGGTCGTGGCCGAGGCAGGTGACGCGACCCGGACGCCTGGGCGGCCCGAGGAGCCGAGCGGGGTGGACGCCGTGCCGTCACCGGACGCGGCGCGGCCGTCGCCCTCGCTGAGCGCCGGTGCCCCCAACATCAGGCCGAGCCACGATCGCCGGGCGCACGCTCGCCGTGGGCCGTTCGAGATCGGCGACCGGGTCCAGCTCACCGATCCGAAGGGCCGGCTCCACACCATCACCCTCGAGGCCGGTCGTGAGTTCCATACGCACGCGGGGAGACTGGCCCACGACGACCTCATCGGGGTCCCCGACGGCTCGGTCGTGACGAACTCCTCGGGCACCGAGTACCTCGCCCTGCGCCCGCTGTTGGCGGACTACGTCATGTCGATGCCGCGCGGCGCCGCGGTGGTCTATCCCAAGGACTCGGCTCAGATCGTCGCGATGGCCGACATCTTCCCGGGCGCTCGGGTGGTCGAGGCCGGGGTCGGCTCCGGGGCGCTCAGCATGTCGCTGCTGAGAGCCATCGGCGACGGCGGCGAGCTTGTCTCGTTCGAGCGGCGCGAGGACTTCGCCGACATCGCCCGCGGCAACGCCCGCGCCTTCTTCGGTCGCGAGCACCCGGCCTGGCGGGTCGTGGTCGGCGACCTCGTCGACGCGCTGCCGCGCGAGGTCGAGCCAGCAACCATCGACCGCGTCGTCCTCGACATGCTCGCGCCGTGGGAGTGTCTCGACGCGGTGGCCGACGCGATGCTGCCGGGAGCCGTCCTCATCTGTTACGTGGCGACGACCACCCAGCTGTCGCGCGTGGCCGAGTCCGTGCGAAACCACGGCGGGTTCACCGAGCCGAGCGCCTGGGAGTCCCTCGTTCGCGGCTGGCACCTGGAGGGCCTGGCCGTCCGACCCCAACACCGGATGCACGGGCATACCGGCTTCCTCATCACCACTCGTCGGCTCGCGCCAGGCGTCGCTCCGCCGGAGCGCACCCGCCGTCCGGCGAAGGGTTCCACGGAGGCCGCAGCCGGCTTCCCGGCCGAGGAGGAGTGGGACTCCGCCGACCTCGGTGAGCGTCCAATATCTGAGAAGAAGGTCCGGCGCGTACGCAGGACTGTGACTCAAACCTCCGAGCAGTAGGAGAAACGGCGAGTTAGGGTCGAAACAGGACACCGATCCCGAGAGCCGTCAGGAGGTGCCGAGATGTCAAACCTCACCCCCCGCGAGCCCGAGGACGTGCGCGCCCACGACCCGATCGACCCGTTCGAGAAGGCCGCGCCCGAGGAGCTGTCCCGGCAGCGCGACCTCCTTCGCGACGAGGTGCGTGACCTTCGTGAGCAGCTGCGGCACAGCCCGACCCGGGCCCGAGAGCTGGAGAACCGCGTGCTCCAGCTGCAGACGTCGCTCGCGACGCTGTCGACGCAGAACGAGCGGCTGGTGCGCACCCTCAAAGAGGCGCGTGAGCAGATCGTCACGCTGAAGTCGGAGGTGGATCGGCTCGCCCAGCCGCCCAGCGCATACGGGCTGATCCTCGAGTCCTACGACGACGCGACCGTCGACATCCTCACCAGCGGGCGGAAGATGCGCGTCGCCGTCAGTCCCACCGTCGACCCGGCCAGCCTGAGCGCCGGCCGCGAGGTCATGCTCAACGAGGCGCTCAACGTCGTCGCGACCTGCGGGTTCGAACGCGTCGGCGAGGTCGTCATGGTCAAGGAGATCCTCGACGACGACCGCATCCTCGTCGTGGCCCACGCCGACGAGGAGCGTGTCTGCCGCCGGGCCGACTCCCTGGAGGGCCAGCTGGTCCGCGTCGGCGACGCCCTCATGCTCGACCCCCGCTCCGGCTTCGTCTACGAGCGGATCCCCAAAGCCGAGGTCCAGGACCTCGTCCTCGAGGAGGTCCCCGAGATCGACTACGAGGACATCGGCGGTCTCAGCAGCCAGATCGAGCAGATCCGCGACGCCGTCGAGCTGCCCTACCTGCACCCGGAGCTGTTCAAGGAGCACCAGCTCCGGCCGCCGAAGGGCGTCCTGCTCTACGGCCCGCCCGGCTGCGGCAAGACCCTCATCGCCAAGGCGGTGGCCGCGTCGCTGGCCAAGAAGGTCGCCGAGCGCACCGGCGTCGCGACGGAGAAGAGCTACTTCCTCAACATCAAGGGCCCGGAGCTGCTCAACAAGTACGTCGGCGAGACCGAGCGGCACATCCGCGTCATCTTCCAGCGGGCCAGGGAGAAGGCCTCCGACGGCACGCCCGTGGTCGTTTTCTTCGACGAGATGGACTCGCTGTTCCGCACCCGCGGCTCCGGTGTGTCCAGCGACGTGGAGACGACGATCGTGCCGCA
>DATLQE010000255.1:0-2576 GCA_035535335.1 Lapillicoccus sp.
CAGGTGCGGACGTTCGTGGCCGGTGGCGACGAGGAGCAGGTTGGCGGGCTTGACGTCACGATGCAGGAACCCCGCCCGGTGCACCGTGCTCAACGCGTCGAACAGCTGGCGCAGCAGCTCGGCGACCAGGCGCGGAGGCAACGGCCCGTAGTCGCCGGCGAGGGTCGCCACCGAACCGCCGTCGACGATGGGCATGGTGAAGAGGACCCGGTCGTCCTCGCCGGCCCAGCCGATCGGCGCGAGGACATGGGGATTGGCGACGCGTACCGCTTGCTCGCGGACGAACCGCAACAGCGAGACGGCGTCGGACTGACGGAGCACCTTGACCGCGACGACGCGCCGCTCGCGCTCGTCCCAGGCGCGCCAGACGGAGGCCATGCCCCCTTCGCCGAGCGGGTCCAGAAGTTCGTACCGGCCGGCGAACCGTTCACCCATCCGGCCGTCCCGAGTCCGCCTCCCGCAGCAGGGCCCCCAACCGGCTGGACGGGGCGAGGGCGGCGGCCGCCGCGGCCAACTCGTCCTTGGCGGCGAGCCGGCGCAGCAGCGTCACCGCCGAAGCGCGTCCGTCGGCCGCCGAGAGGTCGTCGGCCGGTACGTCGGTGAGCGTCGGGTGCTCCTCACGGATCTCCGCAAGCCGGCTCTCGAGCTCGCCGCGACTGAGCTTCGGAGCGTCGTTGAGCAGCCGGACGAGGGCCCCGAGCCGGTGGACCACGGCCGGATTGCCGATCTTGACCCGCTGCCCGGACACCAGCTGCGACAGCATCGGTGCGGAGAGGCCGATGGTCTCCGCCAGCCGTCCCTGGGTCAGCTGCAACCCGGCGGCGACCCGCGACACGAGGTCACCGAGCGGTTCGCCGTACAGCGCCCGCTGCTGCTCGCGGGCATCCCGCGGGTCCGGCCCCGGCACGGGCTCATCCTAGGTCGGGTGAGGTCACTCCCCGATCTCGGACCGAACCGCATACAGCTCGGGGAAGAACGTGAGATCGAGGGCCCGGCGCAGGAAGTCGACGCCGCTGGAGCCCCCGGTGCCCCGCTTGTGCCCGATGGTGCGCTCGACGACCTTGAGATGCCGGAACCGCCACAGCTGCATGTTGTCCTCGACGTCGACGAGCTCCTCACACGTCTCGTAGACCCCCCAGTGGGCGGCCGGCGCCGCGTAGACCTCGCCGAAGACCTGTACCAGCTGTGGGTCGAGGGTATGCGGCACCGTCCAGTCCCGGTCGAGGAGCGCCGGCGGCACCGCGTACCCCCGGCGGCTGAGGTATCGCAGGAACTCGTCGTAGAGGCTCGGCTCGCGCAGCAGCGTCTCGAGCAAGGCGTGCGCCGCCGGGTCGTGGTCGAACACCCGGACCATCTCGGCGTTCTTGTTGCCGAGGAGGAACTCGACCGCGCGGTACTGCCAGGACTGGAACCCCGAGCTGGTCGCGAGGAACGGCCGGATCTCGGCATATTCACTCGGAGTCAGCGTCGCGAGGACGTCCCACTGCTCGATGAGCACCTCCTGGATCCGCTTGACCCGCGCCAGCCGTTTGAGGGCCGGCGCGAGATCATCGGTGGTCAGGAGCGCCCGGGCCGAGCGGAGCTCGTGGAGGAGCAGCTTGAGCCACAGCTCCGCCGTCTGGTGCTGGACGATGAAGAGCAGCTCGTCGTGCTGCGGTGGTTCGCTGCGCGGGTGCTGCGCCGCGAGCAGCTGGTCCAGCGCGAGGTAGTCGCCGTAGGACATGCTCCGGCTGAAGTCGCGCTGGACCTCCGGCTCGATCTGCCGCTGGCTGGCGGTCGAGTCAGGCACCGGGGTTGAAGCGGTCGGGGTCGGGACCGGTCCGCTGCCCGCGGTCGAGCGCGGTGATCCGGGCGACCTCCTCGTCGGTGAGCTCGAAGCCGAACAGGTCGAAGTTCTCCGCGATCCGGCTCGGCGTCACGGACTTCGGGATGACGACGTTGCCGAGCTGCAGGTGCCAGCGCAGGATGGCCTGGGCCGGCGTCACGTCGTGGGCCGTAGCGATCTCGGCGATCGTCGGGTCCTCCAGGACGCCGAGCTCGCCGGACGCCAGGGGGCTCCAGGCCTCCGTCGCGATCCCGTGCTCGGCGTGGAAGTCGCGCAGCTCCTGCTGGACGAGGAACGGGTGCAGCTCGACCTGGTTGATCGCGGGGTACTCGCCGGTCTCGGCGTACAGCCGCTCCAGATGAGGGACCTGGAAGTTGCACACCCCGATCGTCGTGATGCGGCCGTCGTCCCGCAGCGCCTGCATCGCCTTCCACGCCTCGGGGTAGCGGTCCCGCTTCGGCAACGGCCAGTGGATGAGGTAGAGATCCAGCACGTCGCGCTGCAGCTTGTCCATGGACGCGCCGAACGCCTTCATCGCCGCGTCGAACCCGTGGGCGTCGTTGTTGAGCTTCGTGGTGATCCAGACGTTGTCGCCGAGGCCGCTGGCCTGCACGGCCTCGCCGACACCTCGCTCGTTGCCGTACATCGCCGCCGTGTCGAGATGCCGGTATCCGACCTCCAGAGCCTTGGCGACGGCGGGAGTCACCTCGTCGTCGTCCACCTGCCACACGCCGAACCCCAGCTGGGGGAT
>DATLQE010000256.1:0-3288 GCA_035535335.1 Lapillicoccus sp.
GCGGCGGCCCGCAGCGCCGCCACGTCCGGGCCCGCCCCGAGAACCTCCCGGCTAGAGCTGGCCAGCACCTGCGGCAGCGCGGCGCCGAACGTCTTCCGCAGCGCCTCGACGGTGCCGCCCTGGGCTCCGAGGCCCGGCGCCAGAACCGGCGTGTTGGCGCGCACGAGGTCGATCCCGAGGTCGCGCACCGCGTCGCCGACCGTCGCGCCGATGACCAGCCCGACGCTGCCGAGCTCACCCCGACCGGCCGCCGCTGCGTTGTCCGCGGCCGCCCCGTCGACGACCGACGCCGCGACCGATCGGGCGTCCCGCACAGCGTGCTGCACCTCGTAGCCCTCGGGATTCGAGGTCAAGGCCAGGACGAACACCCCGGCCCCCGTCTCCTCCGCCAGGTCGAGCGCGGGCCGCAGCGACGCATACCCGAGGAACGGGCTGACCGTCACCGCGTCGGCCCGGAGGTCGCTGTCCTTGCCGAGGTACGCGTCCGCGTAGGCGTGCATCGTCGACCCGATGTCGCCCCGCTTGACGTCGAGCAGGGTGAGCGTGCCCGCGCTCCGCAGGTCGCCGAGTACCCGCTCCAGCACCCGGATCCCGCCCGACCCGAACACCTCGAAGAACGCCGACTGCGGCTTCACGACGGCCACGTTGCCGGCGTATGCCTCGACGCAGGTCAGCGCGAACCGCTCCAGCCCGGCGAGCGAGTACTCGAGCCCCCACTGCTCGACCAGCCCGCGGTGCGGGTCCAGCCCCGCGCAGAACGGCCCGGACGCGTCCATGGCGGCTCGCAGCCGCACCCCGAACGGTGTGGTCACCTGAACACCTCCTGACGCCGGTGCGCGGCGCCGACAACCTGCGTGAACGCGTCGAAACCCTTCTCCGCCAACAGGTCCTCCAGCTCACGGAGCACCCGAACCGGCGCGGTGGGGTCGTGAAAGGTGGCGGTGCCCACCTGGATCGCGCTGGCTCCGGCCGCGACCAGCTCCAGCGCGTCACGGCCGGTGCGCACTCCGCCGACCCCGAGGATCGGCACGGTGCGGAACCGGCCCTCGGCCATCGCGGACCGGACCTGCCAGATGGCCCGGACGGCGACGGGGCGGATCCCGGGGCCGCTCAGCCCGCCGGTCACGCCGCCGAGCTGCGGCCGCATCCGGTCGATGTCTATGGCCATGCCCAGCAGGGTGTTGATCATCGTCAGCCCGTCGGCGCCGGCCTTCACGCACGCGGAGGCGATCGCGACGACGTCAGTGACGTCGGGGCTGAGCTTGGCGAACACCGGCACGTCGCGTGGCAGCTGCTCCCGCACCAGGGCGACGACCTTGGCCGAGGCGAGCGGGTCGATGGCGAAGACCAGGCCGCGGTTGGCGACGTTCGGGCAGGAGATGTTGACCTCCACGCCGACGACGCAGTCCAAGGCGGGGCTCTGGCGCAGCACAGCGGCCACGTCGGCGAACTCGGCGCTGGACCCGCCGGCGATGGACACCAGGACCCGCGCACCGACCGACTTCAGCCAGACGAGGTCGTTCTCGGCGAACGCGTGAATCCCCGGCCCTTGCAGTCCGATCGAGTTGAGCATCCCGCTTGCCGTCTCGGCCATCCGCGGCGTGCCACGGCCCGAGCGGGGGGCGGCCATCACCGACTTGGTCACAAACGCGCCCAGCGAGGACACGTCGAAGAACCGGTGCAGCTCCTTGCCGTTCGCGGCGCAGCCCGAGGCCGTCATCACCGGGTTGGGGAGCTCGACCTCGCCGAGGGTCACCGACATGTCGACCATCAGTGACCTGCCTCCGTCGGCGCACCGACTGCGTCGGCCGGGACCAGCGCGCGCCCGTCTTCGAACGAATCCCACCGGACCCGGTCGCCGCGGAACACCGGCCCCTCGACGCACGTGCGCACCATCCGGGTTGTGCCGTCCGCGCCGGTGACCGGCAGAACGCACGTCATGCACACGCCGACGCCGCAGGCCATCGACTCCTCGACGGCCACCTGAGCGACGGCGCCCTCGGCAGAGGCGACCTCGGTGACCGACCGGAGCATTCCCATCGGCCCGCACCCGTAGACGACGCCCGCGCCGCTGCGCCGGATGACCTGGGCCAGCACGTCGCTCACCCAGCCGCGCGTGCCGGCCGAGCCGTCGTCGGTGGTCACGGTCAGGCCGTCCGCGGTCCGCCGGGCTTCGACGACCCCGAACAGCCGGTCCTCGCTCGCCGCACCGAGGACCATCTCGACATGGCAGCCGCCGGCGGCGAGCCGCTCGCCCAGCCAGAACAATGGGGCGCTTCCGTAGCCGCCACCGACGAGGACGCAGGACACCGGCTCGGTCGGCAGCGGGAACGGCGTGCCCAGCGGTCCGACGATGTCGACCTCCTCGTGAAGGGACAGCCCGGCGATCCACGTCGTGCCCGTCCCGTGCGGGGCGACGACGATGTCGACGGTGCTGCCCTGGACGCCCGACGGGCTGACCCGGTGGATCGAGAAGCAGCGGCGCAGCAGGTTCGCCGACGTGGGCCCCCCGACCGCCAGCCCCACGAACTGTCCTGGCCGGGCCAGCTCCGCAATGCCCGGAGCGGCGAACGTCACGTGCTGGTATGCGCCGGCCCGCCGGGTCGCGACGAGCTCGGCAGTCACCTGGACGACGCCACCGCGGGGGACGGCCGGTCCAGAACCGTTGCTCGCAAAGGGCATACCGCTCACCGGCCGGCCCCGGTCCCGAAGAGGTCCAGATCGCGAGCGTGGTCCTGCAGCGACTTCACCCGGATCTCGCCGGTGCGGCGCGCCTCGATGCCCTGCACCGCCGCGGCGAGCTCCTGCACCGTCGTGATGATCGGCTTGTCGGCACCGAGGGTCGCTGCGCGGATCTCGTACCCGTCCGCCCGGGCCGACTTGCCGGTAGGCGTGTTGACGACCATGGCCACCTCGCCGTCGTTGATGAGGTCGACGATGGTCGGCTCCCCCGGCGTCGGTGTCTCACGTTCGCGGATCTTGCGCACCACCCTCGACTCGACTCCGTTGCGCCGCAACACCTCCGCGGTGCCGCTCGTGGCGATGATGGTGAAGCCGAGGTCGGCCAGCCGCTTGACCGGGAAGATCATCGCCCGCTTGTGGCGGTTGGCGATCGACACGAAGATCGACCCGGTGTCGGGCAGCCCGCCGCTGCTCATCTGGCTCTTGGCGAACGCCATGCCGAAGTCGCGGTCGATCCCCATCACCTCACCGGTGGAGCGCATCTCCGGCCCGAGCAGCGAGTCGACGACCTTCCCCTCGCGCGTGCGGAACCGCTTGAACGGCAGG
>DATLQE010000257.1:0-4087 GCA_035535335.1 Lapillicoccus sp.
ACGCTGAACTCGGTGTCGCGCATCCCCAGCGGATCCAGCACCCGGTCTCGCAGCAGCTCCGGCAGCGAGGTCCCCGACGCCCGCGCGGCGAGCACCCCGAGGACCTCCGCGCCGATGTTGTAGAGCCATCGCTCACCCGGCTGGTACATGAGGGGCAGCGGAGCGAAGCGGGCCATCCACGCGTCGGGGTCGGAATTCGCCTGCGGTGCGGGTGGCCCCATGTGGACGCCGGCCTCCTCCAGGGTGTCGAGCACGACGGTCGGCGGTCCGGCGAAGTCGTACCCGAGGCCCAGCCGGAACTCGAGCACGTCCCGGACCAGGATCGGACGCTCGGCCGGGACGGTATGCGTGAGGTCGGCATCCGCGGATACGAGCACCTGCCGGTCGGCGAGCTCAGGCAGCCACCGCTCGACGGGGTCGTCAAGCGCCAGCGTCCCGTCGTCGACCAGGGTCATCGCCACGACGGCGGTCACCGGTTTCGTCGTCGACGACATCCGGAACAGCGTGTCCGCCCGGACCGCATCGCCGACCCCGTGGGGGCGGCTGGTCCCCAGCTCGCCCCGGCTCACCTCGCCGTCCCGCGAGACCCACCAGGCCAGGCCCGGCACGGAACCGGACTCGACGTACTCCTCCATCACCGCGCGGATGCGGTCGGGCATGCCTGCTCCTTCGGTCGACCTGCATCATGAGACCCCGAGCGGACCGGGAACTCATCGACCGGCAGCGTTCCCTCGGGCCGGGCGACGCGCGTACCGAACCTACGGTCGTCGCTCCGGCAGCCGCTGCGTTTCGTCTCCTCGCCACTCCGGCAGCGGCTTCGTCTCGTTTCCTCGTCCTGGCCCGCGCCCGTAGTCGCGCGCTGGTGTCAGGCCGTGGCGCTCGCCCCACTCGTCGTAGCGCCGTCGCAGCCGCCGAAGCTTCTTGAAGACGAACATGACGAGGAAGGCGCCGGCAATGAGGATGATGGCGGCGATGGTCGCGGCGAGCCACGGATTGAGGAAGGCCAGCGAGACGACACCCGCCACGGCGACGTCCTCACCGGTCGAGACGAGAACGTTGCTCGCGGGTTCGGGGGAGGTGTTCACCGCGGCGCGGGTGCCCGCCTTGACCAGGTGCGCCGCGAGCGCCGTGAACCCGCCGGTGGCCGCGCTGAACGCCGCGTCGAGGGAGGAGAACTCGTGCCCGATGAGGTACCCGAGCGTCGCACCCACCATCGGCCGGATCACCGTGTGGACGGTGTCCCACGCCGAGTCGAGGTAAGGGATCTTGTCGGCGAACATCTCGAGGAAGAACAGCACGCCGGCGGCGATCATCACGTCGGTGCGCCCCAAGGCCGCCGGCACGCCCGAGACCTCGAAGAACCGCTGCGCGATGCCGAGGATGAGGACCACGAGGTAGGCGTTGATGCCGCTCGCCCAGCCGGTCGTGAAGACCCAAGGCAGGAGTTCGGTGCCCACGCCGGTGCTTCCTCTCGTCTGCGGACGGTGCCGTTTCACAGAACGTCACCCGACGGTCTCGCGACTCCCGTCGTTCGGCAACACTTCGGTATCGATCGGGGCGGAGAACCTCGTGGGGTGGCCTAGGTGGCTTCGATCGGCTGGCCGCCGGTGATCCGCAGCAGCTCGTCGTAGGTCGTGGCGAACACCGCGTGGGGATGACCGGCGGCGGCCCAGACCGTGTCGTACCGGGCCAGGCTGACGTCGATGAGCGTCCGCACGGGGCGCACGTGGCCGACGGGGGCGACCCCGCCGATGACGAATCCGGTGGCGTCGCGGACCAGGTCGGCACTGGCCATGTCGACGGTCTCCAGCTCGAGCAGGTCGGCCACCTTCGACGTGTCGACGCGGTGCGCGCCGGAGGTGAGGATGAGCAGGGGTTCGGGGTCCGCGGAGCCGGGATCCGGGTGCTCGGTGCCCTGGACGGTGACCGCGAAGACGAGCGAGTTCGCGATCTGGGCAGGCAGGACCCCCAGGTATGCGGCGGCCGGGGCGGCGGTGCGAGCCGCACCGTCCAGGACGACGATCTCGGTCGTGACGTGGACGGCGGTGAGCGCCTCGCGGACGCGGGTGACGGCGGGGTGGGAGAGGATTGCCGAACGGGTCTGCTCCGGCATCTGTTCGACGGGCCCGCGGGCCGGTTCGGGGGCTGGGTCGGGAGTGCCGGCGGACGCGCTGGTCATCGCCGCCTCGTCACGCGTCGCCCGTCATGCCGGAACCGTAACCGCTGACCTCCTCACCGACCGACGGTTTTCCCCAGGCCGTTCTCCGGACGCATACCGGCGTACCGTTGGTCCGACGGAGGAGGCGACGAATGAGCATGGCGTCCGCGGTTTCCGCATGGCGGTGGCGGCGCGTGCTGCACGCCCTCGACCGTCGCTGGCACCGCCGGTTGGAGGCCGACCTCGCCGCATGCTCCACGCCGCGCGACCGCACCGATCTCACGGCCCTACTCGACCGGTACGAGCTCGAGCACGGCGCCGACGACACTGCCGTCCTGCGGGACATTCTCTGGAGCCAGCAGGAGCGCGCGGAACGGCGCCGACGCCCCGCGGCCGGCTTCGCCGTGACCCGTTCCGGGTGGTGACCTGACCGCGACCAGAGCGGTGACGGCAGTCTGAACGGCAGTCGCAACGGCTCGGTGGACCGCTCTTGACAGGGTGTCGGACCGAGGGGGTACCGTGGGACTAGTCGAACAGATGTACGAATAACTCACTGCCGAGTCGTTCGTCCATTCCGGGATTGCGGTCCGGTCGACGTCTCACACCCGTGCCTGCGTATGCCTGGAAGGGGCGATGTTGTCATGCGTCGATACAGCGACCCCATCGAGGTCAGGTCGGGTCCGCGTTCCGGGGCGGTTCAGGGGCCCGCCCCGGAACGCGATGAGGTGCTGGTGGACGAGGCGATCGCACCGACGCCAGGCCTCGAGGCGAGCGACGTCCCGTCCTCTCGCGCGCCGGAGGCGTTCATCTGGCAGGGCCGGCTCTACGTCGTCCGCCGCATCCTCGCCCACTGGCGGGAGCGTCGGTCCTGGTGGCGCGACGCCCTCGACCCGGCGCCCGGGCAGCCCACCGGCATCGACGTCGCGTCCCGTGAGCAGCACGTGTGGCGGGTCGAAGCGAGCCGCGGCCGGTCCTTCGGGACCGGGGTGTTCGACCTCACCAGCGACGGGGCCGAAGGCGCCGGCGCCGACTGGCGCCTGGTGCGCGTGGCCGATTGAGGAGTGCCGATGAGGATGCCCACGACAATGCCAACCACACTGCCAACCACACTGCCAACCCACCTACCGACCACACTGCCGACCGAGCTGCCGGCGAGGATGCCGACGGGCACCGCCCGCGGCACCTCACCGGCCCGCGCCGACAGCGTCGCGGCCAGCCCGATCGGCTCGGCCCGGGTCTTGTCGCCAGGGAGATCCGGCAGGTCATCCGGGGGGTCGGGTGAATCGCCCGATCCCGCGCAGCCGTCGCCCGGCTCGGCGCCAGGGTCGTCACGCGGCTCGCGGGCGTCGTCATCGGGTTCGAAGGAGGCGTCGGGCGACTCGTCGCGCAGTTCGGACAAAAACAGTTCGGCCAAAAAGTCGTCGGCTGGCTCGGCGAGACGGTCCTCGCGCGGCGCCGCGCGGACCTCCTCGCCCGAGTCCTCGCCCGAGACCACGCCGGACGTCCGGACGTCTCGGGCCCCGGTCGCATCGACGTCGCTCGACCTGCTCGACCGGTCCCGGGCCAGCCTGCTGGAGGCGTGCCGCACCAGCGACGCCGGCGAGCGGTACGTCGAGGCCCATCTCGGTGCGCTCCGGGCAGCGGCCGCGCTCCTCGCGGCCCGGAGTCTGCCGAGCGGTGCAGGGTCGTCCAGCAGTGGGAGGGCCATCCGGACCAGTACGACCCGGTCCCGACCGCGCAGCGTGTGGGAGCTGCTCCCTCGGGTCGCGCCGGAGCTCACCGAGTGGGCGGCGTTCTTCGCGGCTTCAGCGCGCCGCCGGGCGGCGATCGAGCGAGGCGGCCGGATCGGCGCGCGGGAGTCCGACGACCTGCTGCGGCAGGCCGAGAACTTCCTCGAGATCGTCCAAGACCTGCTCGGCCTCCCCCGGG
>DATLQE010000258.1:0-13900 GCA_035535335.1 Lapillicoccus sp.
GTCGATGCTGCGCGGCATCTGGGGCGACCCGGAGCGGTACCAGGAGACGTACTGGGCCCGGTTCGAGGACCTCTACTTCGCGGGCGACGGCGCAAAGAAGGACGAGGAGGGCAACATCTGGCTCCTCGGCCGGGTCGACGATGTGATGAACGTGTCCGGCCACCGGCTGTCGACGACGGAGATCGAGTCGGCCCTGGTCTCGCACCCGAAGGTCGCCGAGGCGGCGGTGGTCGGTGCGAACGACGCGACGACCGGCCAGGCGGTATGCGCCTTCGTCATCCTGCGCGCCGACGCGATCCACGAGGCCGACGAGATCGGCGAGGGCAAGGAGCTCGTGAAGGAGCTGCGCATCCATGTGGGTCAGGAGATCGGTCCCATCGCCAAGCCGCGGCAGATCATGATCGTCAAGGAGCTGCCGAAGACGCGGTCCGGCAAGATCATGCGCCGGCTGCTGCGTGACGTGGCCGAGAACCGCGAGGTGGGTGACGTCACGACGCTCGCCGACTCCTCGGTCATGGACCTCATCAAGGAGGGGATGAGGAGCGGCGGGTCGGAGGACTGAGCTCGATTCCGCGGCCTCGGAGCCGCCCGTCACCTAGCCGGGCGGGTCCGTTCGGTGCCGTGTCTCACCACGACGACGGCCGCGGTCAGGGCCAGGAGGACGAGCGCCCAACCGGCGGTGACGGCGACGAGAACCGATCGGGCGCGGTCCTCGGTCGCTCCCAGACCCACTCCCGCGACGACGACGCCGGAGCCGGCAGGTCCGGTCCACGGCTGGGCAGTCACCGCCTCGCGAACTCCGACCCTCGGTTGCCACGTGACGCTCGTCGCGCCGCGTAACACCGCGTCGTCGAGCGTCCCACTCGGCAAACCCGGGGTCGTGTCTCCTAAGAGAGCGGTCGTCGACAGGACTCGATGCGCGGAGTCGTAGACGATGACGAATGGTCCGGACTGCGAGCTGAGGGCTGTCGCGGGGCCGAGAGCGGGCAGGCCGGTGGTCGGCTCCCGCGATGACAGCGCAGCCACCTGCTGGGCCACCAGGGCCCGTGGTACGTCGTCGGCCGCCCGACGGCCGACCTGCTGAGCGACGACATAGACGGCTGCCGCACCAATCGTGGCCAGGACACAGCAGCCCAGCCAGGCAACGAGCACGACGGAGCGCCGCGATCTCAGCGCGTGAGCCACGTCGTTAACGGTAGGCCGGAGCGGCTGAGAGACCGCTGAGCACAGGCCCGACAACGGTCGGACCCGCAGGACCCGATCTATCGACCGGCCCTTGGCCAACTCGTCGACCAGCTTGTCCAGGTAGCGAATCTTCTGCATCAACGGATCGTCGATGTCCTCGACGCGCACGCCACAGACGACGCCCGTGATCGCCGACGCCCGCGGATTGAGATGGGCCTCGGCGAAGAAGTCCACGAACGTCGTCCCCGCGGCCAAGTGACCACTCAGCTCTGAGGCGTCGAAACCGGTCAGCCACTCGATCACCTGGTCGAGCTCCGCCTTACTCCGCCCCTTCTTCTCGACCTTCGTCACGTAGTGGGGATAGACCGACGCCACGCTGACGGTGAAGATCCGGCTCACCCGCGAGAGCGTAGTGACGCACTCGACGGTCGCAGGCGATCAGGATGGACAGATGAAGGCCCAACTCGAGAAGCCCGTCCTCGACTGCCCGAACCCCCGTGAGCTGGCGCGGTTCTACTCCGGGCTCTTGGGCATGCAGGTCCTGGAGGACAGTCCCGAGTGGGTCGTGATCGGCCGCCAGCCCGGTATGCGCGAGCTGGCCTTCCAGCTCGCCGATCCCTGGGTGCCTCCGCGCTGGCCGGACCCGAACCATCCGCTCGTGCACCTCGACATCCGCGTCGACGACGTCGACGCCGCCGAACGGGCGGTGCTGGCGGCCGGCGCCACGCGCGCACCCGGCACTTCGGAGACCGGCTACCGAGTCTTCCGGGACCCGGTGGGCCACCCCTTCTGCCTCACCTACGGGCCGTCCCCCCACCAGGACCCGCGGATGGACTTCCACACGACGGGATGAGCCGACCCGAGCAGCCGCCAGGAACCAGCCCGGGCACTCAGGTCGTCGCGGTCGACGCCGGCGCGGCCGTCGACGTGGTTTCCCCATCGAGGCGGGACAGGTCGTCCGCGAGCCACCAGAGCCAGCCCCAGGCCTCGACGGCCCGAAGGGTGGCCTTCGGCCGCTCGTGACGACCTGGCTCGCGAGCCGTCTCGGCCAGGCCGGACCGGATCGCCGCCCGGTCCGCCTCCCGCAGCGTCGCGCGGCTGCTCGTCGAGACGGTCTCGGTCGGCGTCGCGATGCGGTGCGCCGCCGATCGGAACTCGTCCGCGATCCGCCGGGCGGCCGTCTCGAGGTCGGCGCGGACGTCCTCCCACGGCAGTGCGCCGCGCTGCTCTGCCCAGCGAGCCGCCGCCGCGGCGCCGTTCGCCGCCCGCGCGGTGACGACGCCGACGATGAGCCAGTCGGTCGAGTCGTGGGCATCGACCGGTTCACTGCGGTACTGCGCGTACGTCCCGTAGTAGAGCGCCAACGCCTGCCGAACCTTGCGGAGGCGCGCGCCGAGGGCGTCCGGGGGGCAGGTCGCCACGATCCAGTCCGCCGTCGTGTCGACGCAGTCCGCCGCGGCGGACAGACACCGGGAACCGGCCCGCCGCAGCTCGGCCTGGCCGCCCCGCGGCCACGCCAGCACACCGACCGCGACCCCGACGGCGGCACCGACCAGCACGTCGACGAGCCGTGCGCTGGCCAGCTCGAGCGACGGCGGCGCGACCTGGCTGAACAGACAGGCCACGACCAGGGTGAACGCCGCCTGGATGCCGATCGGCCCCACGGTCGGTCCGGCCAGCACCGCCGCGAACAGCGCGATCGGCATCACCACCACGTAAGCCGCGGCGGTCGAACCCGCGAGCAGCAGCAACAACCCGGCCAGCACGACACCGATGAGCGTCCCGATCAACGCCGGCTTCAGGGCGCCGCGGGTGGCTCGGACCGACGTGCGCGTCAGGGTCAGCGTCGCCAGCAGCACCCAGAGGCCGTGGGACAGCCCGAACTCGCCCGCGACGAACCGGGCCACCGCGAGGCCCGCCGCGAGGCGCAGCGCGTTCTGGAGCTCCACCGAGCGCACCGTGAGGTTCTGGTGTACCCGGCGCCAGATCAACGCGATCGGTGACCCGTGCGCATACCAGAACGGGTCGTGAGGGCCGGACTCGTCGTCGGGCACGGACGCCCCGGACCCCGCCCGGAGCGCCAGGACCATGGCGCGCGCACTGTCGGCCGCCTGTACCGCCGCGACCAAGGTGGCCGCTCCCCGCAGGGGACGCACCTCACGCGAGTCGGCGGCGCCGGGCGGCTCGGCCAGGACCGTCCGCCACAGGTCGCGTTCGGTCTCGAGGGCCGCGGCGAGCGCCTCGGTCGACGGTGCCAGGCTCCCTCCGAGGAGCGACGCCCGCACGTCCGTAAGGGTCGACTCGACCGCCGCCACGATCGGGACCGGCAGGTCGTGGAGGTCGTCCCGCACCTCGGACCGGAGCACCAGGAGCCGGTAGCACGTCGCTCGCAGCGCGCCCGTGGCGTCGGTCAATCCACGCTCGAGTCGTGTTGGCGCGGAAGGGCGTTCGGCTAAGGGAACCTCGTCGAGGCGGATGCGCGTCGCCGCTGCCTTGGCGTCAGCGGCCAGCCGGTCAAGCTCGTCGCTGGTGACCGAGCCGCCGAGTCGGCCGGCGTCGACGATGCCGGCCGCGAGCGCCCGCGCCTTCTCCGTGGCCTCGGCGAGCTGGGAGGCGAAGGTGGGCGGCCCCGGGTCCGGCAGCAAGACGCGGTCAGTGACGAGAAGGACGACCATGCCGATGGTCAGCCCGATCAGCCGCGAGCCGAGCGACGCCGGGTCGAACGGCGGCAGCGACGGCAGGATGAAGAGCAGCTGGAGTCCGGTCGACACCTCGCTGACCCGGACGCCGCATACTCCGGCGAACGACACGAGGAACCCGAAGACGAACATCGCCACGACGGCGACCAACGTGTTCACGGCCGCGTACGTCGCGATCGTGACGTCGACGAGGCCGAACGCCAGGCAGGCCAACAGCGTTCGGGTCCGCACGGCCGGTGGTCCCGACGTCTGCGACAGCAGCGAGAACGCGAGGACCGCGAACACCCCGTAGAGGGCCATCGTCGGGTCGCCGAGCCCGTACCGGCAGCCGTAGAACACGGCGATCGCGGTCACCGTCACCCGGACGCCGCGCCGCCAAGCCGCCGCGGGTACGCGCCCCAGAAGCCGCTTCAGGAGTCGCTCCTCGGCGCGCTCGAGGGGACCCGGCCCCGAGGCTGCAGCCGGACGTTGGGCAGCGCCGGTGCCGCCAGCCGCTCGTCCGTCGGGTAGTGCTCAACCTCACCGAACCGGGGATCGCCGCCGGCGTTCCACTGCGCCCGAGCCTGCTCGACCTCGTCGTGCGTCCGGGCCACGAAGTTCCACCACATGACGATCTCTTCGGCGAACGGCTCGCCGCCGAGGAGCAGCACCCGGGCGTCGGGCGACAGGTCGAGCTCGAGTCCCAACCGGTCCACGCCCAGGTACATCGCCTGTCCGTGCCCGACCGACGTGCCCTCGACGGTCGCCGAACCGGCCAGCGGGACGAGGACGTGCTCGTAGGCGGGTTCGAGCGGCAGCCGCGCCGATCCCTCTCCGCGTCGGGTCACCTCCGCGCCGACCAGCGGGGTGTACGCCTGCGCCCCCGCGGTCACGCCGCCCAGTGACCCGACGAAGACGCGGGCGAGCGCGCCGTCCGCCTCGAGGAAGGGCGCCGGCGCGTGGAGGACGAAGTCGCGTGCGCGGTGCCGCTCCGACTCGGGCAGCGCGATCCACAGCTGCGCGCCGTGCAGCACCCCGTCGTCGGCTCCGGGCCGGACGTCCTCGGAGTGGGCGATGCCGTCGCCGGCGGTCATGACCGCCACCCGCCCGGGGACGACCTGCGCCGTCGTCCCCATCGAGTCGCGGTGCGTCACTTCCCCCGCCACCAGCCAGGAGACGGTCTGCAGGCCGGTATGCGGGTGCGGGGCCACGTGCATGGCGTCGCCGTCGCCCGGCTTGACCGGCCGCGGACCGTAGAGGTCGACGAAGCACCACGCGCCCACCATGCGACGCTCCCGGTGCGGCAGCAGCCGCAGCACCTCGCTGCGCGGACTGATCTTCGCGAGGATCGCGTCGAAGACCGTCGTCTCGCGGCCGTGACCCTCAGGGTCGTCCGTGCAGCGCGCATACACATCCGCCACGCTGTTGCTCATGGACGGTATTGAACCGCAGCGTCGGCGCCGTGTGCTGGCGCGCGGGAGCTGGCCGGAGGCGCGGTACGTCGCCTCGGAGCCGCGGACGGAGACCGTCGGAGGCGCGCTGCTCCTCGGCGCCGCGGTCGTCGCGCTGGTGTGGGCCAACACCCCCTGGCACTCCGCATACGCCTCGCTGCGCGACCTCGTCGTGGGGCCGTCGGCCTCCACCTGGACCTCACGCTCGGCACCTGGGTGGCCGACGGGCTGCTCGCCGTGTTCTTCCTCGTCGCCGGGATCGAGCTCAGATGCGAGTTCGTCGCCAGTGCGAGTTCGTCGCCGGCGACCTCTCCGACCCCAGCAAGGCTGCGCTGCCCATCGCCGCGGCCGCCTGCGGGGGCTCGTCGTCGGGAAGTGCGTCGGCGTGTTCGGTGGGACCTACGTCTTCGCCCGCTTCACCAAGGCTTCCCTGGACGACGACTTGGCGTGGAGCGACGTCCTCGGGTTGTCGCTGTGGCCGGCGTCGGCTTCAGCCTGTCGCTGCTCATCGGCGAGCTGGAATTCGGCGTCGGCTCGGCGCGGGACGACCACGTCCGGCTCGGGGTCCTGATGGAGTCGCTCACCTCCGCGGTACTGGCGGCCATCGTGCTGCGGCTGCGAAACCGTCACTACAAGCGAGTGGAGATCGAGGAGACGCGCGACGACGACGCCGACGGGGTTCCCGACGTCTACGCCAAGCGCGACCCGGCGATAGGCTCCTGAGGACCGAGTTCGCGTGTTCAGCCCCGAGCGCGCCCCGGACAACACGCATACGCCCCGGAGGCCCGATGACGACCGACCACGAAGCGACCCGCCCCTCGTCTGACGACCTGCGGCACTCGCAGGAGCGCACGATCGGGCAGCTGGTCGCCCAGGTCACCGACGACCTGCGGTTCATCGTCCGCAAGGAGATCGAGCTGGCGAAGACGGAGATCAGCTCGCAGCTCGGCATCGCCGGGAAGGGCGCGGGCATGCTCGCGACCGCGGGGGTGCTCGCGCTCTACGGGCTCGGCCTGCTCTTCATCGCCCTGTCGCTGGTCATCGCTATCTGGCTCCCGGCGTGGGCGGGGTTCCTCATCATGGCCGGGGTCCTGTTCATCGTGACGGCGATCCTCGCCCTGATCGGACGGAAGGCCCTCAACCAGGTCAACCCGCGCCCCGAACGCGCGATCGCCCAGGCTCAGGAGACGGTCGACGCGGTCAAGGACTCCGCGTCGGCGGGCGCCGAGCACGCCAAGGCCGTCCCGGCGGCCAACGCGCAGGTCGCGCTCGACGAGCGGCCGACCGCTCGGTGACCGACCGCTCGGAGACGTCCGCGGCGCACGTCGCCCACCCGGCGCCGACGTGACGAGCGTGAGCCTGGACGCCGCGTCAGTGCTCCTCGACGGGCCCTGGCACCACCGCCTCGTCGCGGCCAACGGTGCCCGGTTCCACGTCGCGGAGCTCGGCGACGGCCCGATGGTGCTGCTCATGCACGGGTTCCCGCAGTTCTGGTACACGTGGCGGCACCAGATGGCCGCCCTGGCCGACGCCGGCTGGCGCGCGGTCGCGATGGACCTGCGCGGGTACGGCGCGAGCGACAAGCCGCCGCGGGGGTACAGCACCTACACCGGGGCGGAGGACGCCGCGTCGGTCGTGCGGTCGCTCGGCGAGGACGACGCCATCGTGATCGGGCAGGGACTGGGCGGGTTCATCGCCTGGTCGATGCCCTACCTGCAGCCGGACGTGGTGCGGGCAGTTGGGTCGCTGTCGATGCCGCACCCGCGCGTGATGCGGCGCGCGTCGATCCTCGACCGTCAGCAGCGGCACGCGAACCGGTACCTCCTCGAGCTGCAGCGACCGTTCGTACCCGAGCGAGAGATGACTCGCGACCACGCCTATGTGGCGGACGTCCTGCAAGCGTGGGCCTCGCCGTTCGGCGAGTACCCGACGCCGGAGGACGTGGAAAGGTACGGCAACGCCATGGCCCTGCCCTTCGTCGCGCACTCGGCGGCGGAGCACTATCGCTGGTTCGGGCGGAGCCAGCTGCGCCAGGACGGTCCCCTGTTCAACCGGCGCATCCGCGGGTCGATCACGCTGCCGGTCCTCCATCTCCAGGGCACCGAGGACGGGTGCGTGCTGACCGACGGCACGACCGGCTCGGCGGACTACGTGACCGGTCCGTACACGTTCTCGCTCGTCGACGGCGCCGGCCACTTCCTCACCGAGGAGGCGCCCGACCGGGTCAGCGCCGCGATCGTCGACTGGCTGGACGCCGTCGACTCCTGAGTCGGGCGCCATACGGCGGACATGTCTGACTTGTTGTGGCCCGCGACGCGAATCCGCCGCCCTACGGCGAACATGTTGGAGTTGTTGCGGCGGGCGAGCCGACCCCGTCGCCATACGGCGAACATGGTGGAGTTGTTGCGGCCCTCGGAGCCGGTCGCCGACCCGTCAGCCGGTCGAACAGCCGCCCGTCGAGACCGGTTGGTTCGCTCCGGCGGCCGCCTGGAGTACCGGCCGAGCCTCGGCGAGGGTCAACGCATACCCGGTCGACGGGTCGTCGAGCGACTTGGCGAACACGACCCCGACGACCGAACCGTCCGCGGCGAGCAGCGGCCCTCCGCTGTTGCCCGGCTCCACGCGAGCGAACAGCGAGTAGATCTCCCGGGTGACTCCCGGCTGCCCGTAGATGTCGGAACCGGTCGCGGTGAGCGTCCGCCGCACCCGGGCGGCGTCCAGCCGGTACGGCCCGTCCAGGGGGAACCCGGCCACGACGGCCTCCTCGTTCGTCGCCAGGACGCCGCCGAGCCGCAGCGCCGGGGCGGTCAGCCCGTCCACGGCCAGCACCGCCAGGTCGCGTTCGGGATCGAACAGGACGATGCGCGCCGCATACTCCCGGCCGCCACCGCCGACCTGGACCGACGCCTCGCGCATCCCCGCGACGACGTGCGCGTTCGTGACGACCTTGCCCGGCGCCACCACCCACCCGGTGCCCTCCTGTCCGCGGCGGCAGGCCACGGCCACGCCGGTGACCCTCACGATCGACGGCGCGGCCTGCTGGACGCCGGCGCTGGCCGCCACCCCGCTCGCGGGCGGGGCGACCGGCTGGATCGGCTCGGGTGACAGGCCCCCGAAGACCTTCGGGATGCCGTTCTGGTCCAGCAGCGACCGGAACCCGGCGAACAGCTGCCCCGCGCCCGACGGCACCACCCGGTCGATCGTCGACAGCACTCGCGACTCGCCGATCGCCTTGGCGACTGGTGTCGGCGCCGCTCCCCGGACCGCGCCCGCGACGAACCACACGAGCAGCGACACGGCGATGACCGTCGCGACTCCGCCCAGGACCGCGTCCACCGCGCGTCCCGACCGACCCCGCACCTGGGCCCGCAACCGGTTGCCCACGGGCACCGCGATCGCCTGGCCCACCGTCGCGCAGAGGAACACGAGGAACACCAGCACCAGCACCCGAATGACCTCGTTGCTGGTGATCCACTCGACGTTGGAAAGGATCGACGGCAGCAGCCACATCCCGAGCGCGCCGCCGCCGAGGAACCCGACCAGCGACAGGGCGCTCACGAGGACCCCCTGCCGGTAGCCGGTGACGGCATACAGCACGAGCATGAGGACGAGCAGGACGTCCAGAACCGTCCCGCTCACGAACGCCCTCGCAGGAACCGCTCAGGCAACGGCAGTTCCCGGGCCTGGTCCCACGACCGGTCCATCTCCGCCAGCTCGAGCGCCTTGGTCACGACGCCCGCCGTGAACCCCCACAGCAGCAGGTCGTCGCCGAGCTCGAACGCCGGTCCCCGGTATCCCGACGGGTGAGTGACGGTATGCCGGACCGCCGGGTCGGTGAGGTAGTCCAGGGGCGCCTGGATCACCTGGGCGACCTCAGCCGGGTCGCCGACCGAGACCGGACCCGGGCTGCTCCACCAGGCGACCACCGTCGTGACGACGAACCCGCTCGGGGGGAGGAAGAGCGGCGGCAGCACGCCGAGGACCTCCACGCCGTTCGGGTCGAGGTTGACCTCCTCGCCGGCCTCGCGGAGCGCGGTGGCGGCCACGTCGGCATCACCGGGCTCGGTCGCGCCGCCGGGCAGCGCGACCTGGCCGGGATGGGAACGCATGTCGTGAGAACGTTCGATGAGCAGCAAGGACTCCGCGCCGTCGGAATCGGGACCGAACAGCAACAACACCGCGGACTCGCGGCCGCCGTCGTCGGGTGGAACGAACCGGCTGAACCAGCGCGGCTCCGCGGTCGTGGCGTTGTGCACCATGCGCGTCAGCCAGTCGGGCGGAGGGGTCGACGCCGCCCCGACGAGCGGCTGGAGCGACTCCCCCGGGCCGGCGAGGGACGGCATACGGGACATGCGGTCAGTCGTCCTTCATCCCGTTCGAGCCCACCGGGCGGCGGGTCCGGCCGAGCGGCGGGGGAAGCGGCGCGGGCGGCGGGTTCGGCGGGACGGCGCCGGGCTTCAGCTCGTAGGCGAGCAGCTTCAGGGCCTCGTCGCGGTCGGTCGGGCCGATGCCGTAGCTCGGGCACCACGCTGCCACGGGACAGGCGCCGCAGGCGGGCTTCTTCGCGTGGCACGTGCGGCGGCCGTGGAAGATAAGCACGTGGCTGAGCATCGTCCAGTCACGCCTGGGAAAGAGGGCCCCCACCGCGTGCTCGATCTTGACCGGGTCGCTCTCCTCGGTCCAGCCGAAGCGTCGGACCAGCCGGTGGAAGTGGGTGTCGACGGTGATCCCCGGCACGCCGAACGCGTTGCCGAGCACGACGTTCGCCGTCTTGCGGCCGACACCCGGCAGCGTCACGAGGTCGGCCAGCCGGCCCGGGACCTGACCGCCGAAGTTCTCGACAAGCGCGGCGCCCAGCTTGATGAGCGCGTCGGACTTGTTCCGGAAGAACCCGGTCGACTGGATCATCGTCTCCAGCTCGGTCCGGTCGGCTCCGGCGTATGCGGCCGCGTCCGGGTACCGCGCGAACACGACCGGCGTGACGAGGTTGACCCGCTGGTCCGTCGTCTGGGCCGAGAGGATGGTCGCGACGAGCAGCTGCAGCGGGTTGGCGAAGTCGAGCTCGCAGTGCGCATTCGGGTACCGCTCATGGAGCACGCGGTAGATGCGACGGGCCCGCCGGGTCCGGGCGACCGGGGTCTCCGACGGCGCGGCCGCAGGCGCCGGAGTCTGGGAGGCGACGGACACCAGGGCAGCGTAGATGGCCGACCTGTCAGGCCGTTTCGAGGCTGGTCGAGACCGTTCCACGGCTGTGACGTCGACCGCGTTCGCGGGTTCCGCGGTCTGACACACTGTGCGCGTGAACGACGAGGTTGTCCGCCGGGCGCCGCTCTTCGAGGCCCTGGACAGCGACGACGCGGAGGCGCTGCTGACTCAGATGAGCCCGGTCCGCATGGAGCGCGGCGACATCCTCTTTCGTGAGGGCGAGAGCGGCGACTCGCTCTACGTGATCCGCGAGGGCAAGATCAAGCTCGGCCGGTCCAGCTCCGACGGGCGCGAGAACCTCGTGGCGATCCTCGGGCCCGGCGAGATGTTCGGCGAGCTGAGCCTCTTCGACCCGGGACCGCGGACGATGACCGCCACGGCGGTGGCCGAGACCCAGCTGATGGGCTTGGGCAACGACTCTCTGACCGGGCTGTTGACCGGGCGGCCCGAGGTGGCGAAGGCGCTGCTCGCCGCGCTGGCCAAGCGGCTGCGCCGGACCAACGAGCACCTGGCCGACCTCGTCTTCACTGACGTCCCGGGACGGGTGGCCAAGGCGCTGCTCGACCTGGCTGAGCGGTTCGGGCGGCCGGTCGACAACGGGGTCATGGTCAGCCACGACCTCACCCAGGAGGAGCTGGCCCAGCTGGTGGGGGCGTCCCGCGAGACGGTCAACAAGGCGCTGGCCGACTTCGCGACCCGCGGCTGGCTCAAGCTCGAGGCCCGCGCCGTCCTGCTGCTCGACGTCGACCGGCTGCGGCGCCGCGCCCGCTGACCCGTCGGTCGATCCGGGGGTCAGGCCGTACCGGAGTTGCCGTAGACCGAGACGTGCACGTGGTCGTAGTGGTTGGCCGTCGCCGAGCCGCGGTCGGACATGGGACGCCAGCCCTCGCTGGAGCGCTGCACGGTCCAGATGTGCTGCGCCCAGATGACCTCGCTGACGCCGAGCGCCTTGGCGTTGGCGCGCACGTAGTTCGCGATCGCCTGTCCCACCGAGCTGTTGGGGATCATGATGTCGAGCGCCTGGCCGGTGCCGTGGTAGTCGCCGGTGCCGCGCGTTCCGCCCCACCCGGTGACGCTGGGGAACGCCGCGCAGACCGCCCGGTGCACGCGGATGGCGTCGCGGGTCAGCCCCGACTCCACCGCTGAGCCGTCGGCGCAGGGAGCCATCGAGATGCCGGTGGGCGTCGTGGTCGTCGCCTTGGGCTTCGGCGTGGCGGTCGTCGTGGGTGACGGCTTCGGGGTGGCGGTCGGCGTCGGCGTGGGCGTCGCGGTGGGCGTGGGCGTGGGCGTGGGCGTCGGGATCGGAGCGGCGGGGTTGATCCGCGTCTGCGGCCGAGCCGGCTCCTCACGGATGGTGACGAACTCGCTCGCCCGCAGCTCCGCTCGGCCGGAGCGGCTGGCCCGCTCCGACAGCCGCGCGGCCAGGCCGGCATCCTGCAGCGCGACGGCGTCGGCCTGCGCGGAGGGCGTGGCCTCGCTCTCGGTGACGCTGGTGGGACCGAAGGTCACGGCGCCGGCGCCGGCGACCAGCGCGAGGCCGGCCGCCGACCGGAGGCAGACCTTGCGCCAGGGCACGACGATCGGCCGCGGTGAACCGCGGTGCCGTCCAGGGGGCGTGGAAGACATCGTTGAACACCGAACCACATCTGACCGGAAAAGTCACATTCAGGTCACGGTGTCGCACATGCGTCCGACGGAAGCCTGCCAACGCTGGCGGGCGCTCACGCCGAGCGGCGGCGTCCGACGCGGGCGCGGAGATAGTCGGCGACGACGTACTCGCCGAGCCGCCCGACGTCCGGCGTGAAGACCCGTCCGCCGTTGCGTCGCGCCACCGAGTCGACGAACCGCGCCAGCCCCGGATCGTCACCGAGGAGGAAGAAGTTGAGCGGCACGCCGTACCGCGTCAGCGCGTCGACCTCGCCGACCGTGGCCCGAACGGTCGCCGGTGTCGTGGGCCACTGGAAGACCGGGGACCCGTCCTCGAGGAGGTGGGCCGTCGGCTCGCCGTCGGTGACGACGAGCACCACCGGCTCCGCCTCGGGGTGACGATGCAGGTGCCGGCCGGCGAGGAGCAGGGCGTGGTGGAGGTTCGTCCCCTGGATCCACTGCGGCTCGACCTCGGCTAGCTCCATAGGGGTCAATTTCCGCGCTGTCCGGTCGAATCCGATGATCTGCAGGGCGTCCTGCCGGAACCGGCTCTGGATGAGGTGCGACAGCGCCAGCGCGGTCTGCTTCATCGGACCCCAACGGCCCTCCTGGATCATCGAGAACGACAGGTCGACGAGCAGCGCCACCACGGCACCCGTCCGGCGCGTTGTCTCGGCCACCTCGAAGTCCTCGACTGCAAGGCGGACTGGGCCCTCACGCATACCCCTTCCGGCCCGGCGGAGCACCGCGTTCTGGACCGTTCGAACCGCATCGAGAGGCCGTTCGTCCCCGAACTCCCAGGGCAGGTGGGCGCCGGTGTGCTCGTCCGCCCCTCCCGACCGCGGGTCCAGGTGGCTGCCGGCCTGGTCGGCCTCGAGGCGCTGGAAGATGCGCCGCAGGGCCGTCTCGCCGAGCCGCCGGAGCGCCTTGGGGGTCAGGGTGGGCCCGTCGTCGCCGGAGCGGAGATACCCCTGGCGCTCCAGCTCCCGCTCGAGCTCGCGCAGGGCTCGGAAGTCGCGGACCGACGACCCGGACAGCTGTCGTTCGAGCCGGTCCACGTCGACGTCGTCGAGCCCGCTCCCGGCGAACGACGCCTGAGAGATCTGGTTCTCCAGGCCCTCCAGGTCGGCGAGGTCAGCGACCGCCCCGACCGCGTCGCCCAGCCCCAGGGACTCGTTGCCGTCGATGTCCGCCGGCCGGTTCCCGCGGAACATCCCAGGACGCAGTGAGCGCAACGAGTCGGCCAGCTGGGTCATCTCCATCTCGAGGCCCATGTCCTGCAAGGCCTGCTGCATGAGCCCCGCCAGCTCCTCGCGCTGCTCGCGCGAGAGCGACCGTAGCATCCGCTCCGCGGCCGCCTGGCGGCGCGCGAGCGCGTCGATGAGCTCGTCGACGTCCTTCGGGTTCTCCGGGAAGAAGTCGCCGTGCTTGTCCATGAACTCGGCGAAGTCGTCGGTCGTGTCCTCGCCGCGGGCGTGCTTGGCCAGCAACGCGTTCAGGTCGGCCATCATCTCGCGGACGGCCTCCATGGCGGCGGGGTTCTGGCCGGACAGCGCCTCCTTCATGCCCGCGAACTGGGCGTCGAGGACCTCCCGCCGGAGCAGGTCGAGGACGTTCTGCCAGTGTTGCTGGCCCTCGGCGCTGCGCCACTGGTAGTCGTTCAGCTCCCGGACCTGTCCGGCCGTGTCGTCGGGCAGCGTGTCGAGGTTCATCTCGGCGAGCCGGGCGTCGTCG
>DATLQE010000259.1:0-18788 GCA_035535335.1 Lapillicoccus sp.
GGCGGATCTCCTTGTCTACGAGGCCGATCCGAGGACCGATATCGGCCTTCTTGCGTCGCCGGCCGCCGTCGTGCTGCGCGGGCAGACGGTGTGACCGAACCGCGACCGCTGCGCGCCGAGGGGGAGCGCGTGTGGGTGGCCAACGCGACCGAGGCGGACGTCGACGCATACATCCGCGCCAACCTCCAGTCCTCCAGGCGGCTGCGCGAGTGGAACCCCGTCGATCCCTACGGACTCCCGTCGCTGTTGCGGGCGGTGTCCGCCAACCACCGCACGCTGCTGATCCACGCCCGGCAGCGGGACGGCGATCACGACCTGGTGGGCAAGGTCAACGTCACCAATGTCGTTCGTGGCCGCGCGCTCACGGGGACGTTGGGGTACGACGCGTTCGACCCGTATGCGGGTCGCGGACTCTTCGCCGAGGGGCTGCGGCTCGTCGTCGACCTGGCGTTCACCCCGGAGCCGCGCGGGCTCGGGCTGCACCGGGTGGCGGCCAACGTCCAACCTGCCAACGTCCGCTCTGCGGCGGTGCTACGCAGCATCGGGTTCCGGCGGGAGGGGTTCTCGTCGTCGTACCTGCTCATGCCGACCGCTCACGGCTCGGACGAGTGGCGGGACCACGACCGGTATGCGGTGACCCGCGCTGAGTGGCCAGCGGAAGCCTGGCCACCGGCCACCGCGCCACGTCTCGTGGTGCTGGTCAACGGCCTACCGGGTTCGGGGAAGACGACGGTGGCGCGACGGCTGGCCGCCGAGCTCGGTGTCCCGCTGCTGTCCAAGGACACGATCAAAGAGGCGCTTGCTCCGCACCTGCCCCCCGAGTACATCGCTGCTCACGGTGCGGGCCGGTCCCGGCTCGGCGCCGGCGCCACGGAAGCGGTGTGGGATCTCTGTGCGCAGAGCACCGTGGGCGCCGTCGTCGAGAGCTGGTTCTACCCCGACGACCGCCGGCACGTGTGGAACGGGTTGCGGCGAGCCGGCCTGGATCCGGCCCGGGTGCCCGAAGTCTGGTGCGACGTCCCGGTCGAGGTGGCGCGACAGCGGTTCGAGCAGCGCGCTCAGCAGGGAGACCGGCACGCCGTGCACGGACCCCAGGTCGGCCTCGATGCCCTGTGGGCGGAGCTGGCATCAGCGGCCCGTCCGCAACGGATCGGTCCGGTTCACACGGTGGACGCGACGCGTCCGCTGAGCGACCGCGACGTCGGCGCACTCGCCCTGCGGCTCCGAGCGACCTTCGCCTGATCGCTCGCCGGCGCTTCCGACGCCGTGCGCGACCCGCTACGCGTGGTGAGGAGAGTGGCGAGCGTCTGGCAGAATGGTCGGCTGTACCCGTCCGGGTCGGCCGTTCACCATGGTTCGGCCGCGACCTGGATGCCTACCCCCGAGCGTCGGCTCCCCGCGCGATCCTGCGCGGTCTCGCCGCGTTCACATGACAGAAAGAAGACCACCGACGTGGCCGTCAAGATCCGTCTGAAGCGCATGTGCAAGATCCGCGCTCCGTTCTACCGCGTCGTCGTCATGGACTCGCGCACCAAGCGCGACGGCCGGGCGATCGAGGAGATCGGCAAATACCACCCGACCGCCGAGCCGTCGGTCATCGAGATCGACTCCGACCGAGCGGAGCACTGGCTGAAGAACGGCGCTCAGCCCACCGAGGCCGTGGCCGCGCTGCTCAAAGTGACCGGCGACTGGCAGAAGTTCAAGGGGGTGCCGGGCGCCGAAGGCACCCTCAGGGTCGCCGAGCCGGCGAAGAGCAAGAAGGATCTCTACGAGGCCGCGGTCGCTGCCGCCGGTGGAGCCAGCCTCGAGGCCAAGGACACCCCGACGCGGAAGCGGGCCGAGAAGTCCACGCCGGCGGCCAAGAGTGCCGAGCCGGCACCTGAAAGTGCCGAGCCGGTGGCCAAGCGTGCCGAGCCGGCGGCTGAGAGTGCCGAGCCGGCGGCTAAGAGTGCCGAGCCGGCGCCATCCGCTGCCGCCGTCGGCAGCGACACCGAGCCCCCTGCGGGTGACGACCAGCCGGTACCGGCGGACACGGAGGCCGGCGACGCGTCCGTGTCCGGCAACCCCGCCGAGGATCCGGACCCCGCTCCCGGCAGCACCGAGGAGTGAGCGTGCTCGAGGAGGCTCTCGAGCACCTCGTCAAGGGCATCGTCGATCACGCCGACGACGTCGTCGTTCGGCGCAAGGAGCTGCGCCGGGGTGAGCTGCTCGAGGTCCGGGTCCACCCGGACGACCTCGGGCGGGTCATCGGGCGCTCTGGCCGCACCGCGAGCGCGCTGCGGACCGTCGTCGGCGCCCTGGCCGGCGGTGGCCAGGTGCGGATCGACATCGTCGACACCGACCGCGACCGCTGACCTTGCCCGGGTTGGAAATGTCCACCGTGGCGCGGACGGGTCGCTAGCGTCGTCTTCGTGAACCGCGAGCCGTTCCGGGCGGCGACGCCCACGGGTGACCTCGTCGGCTGGGTGACGGGCGAGGGCCCGCCGGTTCTCGCCCTGCACGGCGGCCCAGGGCTGAGCTTCGGTTATCTCGACCCGGTCGTCGACGAGGTCGCCGCAGGGTTCCGGGTCGCGACCTTCCAGCAGCGCGGCCTCGCACCGTCGACGACCAGCGGTCCGTTCACCGTTGACCAGGCGGTGGCCGACGTCGTGGCGGTCCTCGACCACTTGGGTTGGCAGCGGGCCTTCGTGCTGGGCCACTCATGGGGTGGCCACCTGGGATTCCACGTGGCTCATGACATCGGACCGCGGCTCCTCGGCGTGCTCGCCGTGGAACCGCTCGGCGGCGTCGGCGATGGCGGCAAGGCCCTGTTCGACGACGAGATGCTGGCCCGACTCCCCGACGACGTCCGATCTGTCGCCCAAGCGCTCGACGACCGTGACGCCGCCGGGGAGGCCACGGACGCCGAGGCGCTGGAGTCCCTGCGGTTGTTCTGGCCTGCCTACTACGCCGAGCCGGTCCATGCTCCGGCCATGCCACCCATGGCCACCAACCGGGTGACGTCCCGGGACCTCTGGCTGGACTTGTTCGATCGCCTCCCGCAACTGGAAAAGTCACTCGCTGAGATCACCGTCCCGGTCGGCGTCGTCGTCGGTAGCCGAAGCCCCATGCCGCCGAAGGAGGCGGGGATCGCCACCGCCCGCCGGATCCCCGGTGTGTGGTGGGTCACCGTCCCGGACGGCGGCCACTTCACGTGGGTGGAGGCGCCCGGTTGCGTCCTCGATGCCATGCGCCGGCTGGCCGCCGGCTCGGCCGCGCCGCCTCCCGACCGTCCCTGAGAGGATCGACGCCGTGAGCGTCACTGGTCGTGACGATGAGGTCGTCGTCGCGCGGATCGGCAAGCCCCACGGACTGCGCGGCGAGGTCACCGTGCGGCTGCACACCGATGACCCCGACGCGCGGCTCGCGGTCGGATCGGTCCTCGCCACCCAGGCGTCGGCCGGCAGCGGCGTTCCCAAGGCGCTCACCATTCGCTCGACCCGCGTCCACCAAGGGACCTGGCTCCTGACGTTTGCGGAGATCCCGGACCGCACGGGCGCCGAGTCGCTGCGCGGTACGCGCCTCGTCGCGGCGCCGATTCGCGACGAGGAGGACGACGGCTGGTACGAGGACGAGCTCGTCGGCCTGCCCGTCCTCACCCGTGACGGCACACGCATCGGCGCCGTGACCGGATTGGAGGTCGGCCCGGCCCAGGACCTTCTCGTCGTCTCCCTCGACACCGGTGGCGACGCATACCTTCCGTTCGTCGAGGCGATCGTCCCGGAGGTCGACGTCGAGCGGGGCCGGGTGGTCGTCGACCCGCCCCCGGGCCTGCTGGAGCTCAACGCGTGACCGCACGTATGCGGGTCGACGTCGTCACGATCTTCCCCGAGTACCTCGCACCGCTCGACCTGTCCCTCATCGGCAAGGCCCGCCGCGACGGCCTGCTCGACCTGCGCGTGCACGACCTGCGGGACTTCACCCACGACCGGCACCGCACCGTGGACGACACGCCCTACGGCGGCGGCGCCGGCATGGTCATGCGTCCCGAGCCGTGGGGCGAGGCCCTGGATGCGGTCGTCGCCTCGGGTGACGGGGTGCCGCATCTCGTGGTCCCCTCACCGGCGGGGGAGCCGTTCACCCAGGCCACCGCCCGCCGTCTCGCCGCGGAGCCGTGGCTGGCGTTCGCCTGCGGTCGGTACGAAGGTCTCGACGAGCGAGTCGTCGAGGACGCGGCCACCCGGATGCCGGTCTCCGTTGTCTCGCTGGGCGACTACGTCCTGAACGGTGGAGAGGTCGCCGTGCTGGCCATCGTCGAAGCAGTGGCCCGCCTGCTCCCCGGTGTCATCGGCAACGCCGCGTCGCTGGTCGAGGAGTCCCACGAGGACGGGCTGCTCGAGTACCCCGTCTACACCAAGCCGCCCGTCTGGCGGGGCCTCGAGGTGCCGCCGGTGCTCCTGTCCGGCGACCACGGCGCCGTCGCGGCGTGGCGACACCAGCAGCGGGTGCGCCGCACCGCGGAGCGGCGTCCCGACCTGCGGGCCGCCTCGGCAGCCCTGGCGGCCGAGGACCTCGACATCCGAGCCGCCCAGCCCTCCGATGCCGAGGAGGTCGCGGTCCTCCAGCGCGCCTGCTGGATCACCGAGGGCCTCGCGAACCGCTCCTGGGGCGTGCTCGAGATGATCTGCGAGACAGCCGACGAGAAGCGCCGGTCCTTCGCGGAGTGGCATACCTGGGTGGTTCGCAGCGGGGGCCGGCTGGTCGGCTCGGTCCGGGCCCGCGTCGGCATCGAGGACCCCAACCAGTGGGAGATCGGGCGGCTCATGGTCGCGCCGGATCTCCAGGGCCGCGGGATCGGACACGCGCTGCTGGATTATGCGGAGGCCGCCGCTCCCGCGGGTACCCGCCGGTTCTGGGTCAACACGGGGGCCAAGAGCACCGCGAACCTACGGCGCTACCGCCGGGCCGGCTACCGCGTCCTGCCGGGGGACGGCCGCTTTCCCAAGACCGTCGACCTCGTGAAGGACGTCCCGACGGCCTGACCTCGGCGGATTTCGTGACCGGACGGCCGCTCTGGCAGAATCGGTCGTTGCGTCCGGCACCAGACGGCCCCTGCCACAGGGGGACGTGAGCGCGCGAGCAGTAAGCGTGCCACGAGGCCCGGCCTGACGCATACCCCTCGTTCCCCTAGCGAACAACCCGTGGTGACCTGTGGCACCCGAGAAAGCGAATCCGCCATGCACAAGCTCGACGCCCTCGACTCGGCCTCCCTCCGCTCCGACATCCCGGCCTTCCGGGCCGGCGACACCGTCAAGGTGCACGTCAAGGTCGTCGAGGGAACCCGCTCCCGGATCCAGGTCTTCCAGGGCGTCGTGATCCGCCGCCACGGCGGTGGTGTGGGCGAGACGTTCACGGTGCGCAAGGTGTCCTTCGGCGTGGGCGTCGAGCGGACGTTCCCCCTCCACACCCCGATCATCGACAGGATCGAGGTCGTCACCCGGGGTGACGTCCGTCGCGCGAAGCTGTACTACCTGCGCGACCTCCGCGGCAAGGCGGCCAAGATCAAGGAGAAGCGCGACTCGGTCCCGGCCGGGAAGGGCAAGGCCCGGGCCTCGTCGGCCGACTCCGGCGCGGCAGCAGCGTCCGGCGCCACGTCCGAGTGACGTCCGCGTGACGTCCGGCCAGCCCGGCACCGAACCGGCGCCGGGCTCACCGGTCGCAGACGAGGGTCCCGGCGGGCGGCCGGAGCCGGGGGGCAGGGCCAGCCGCCGTTCACAGGGCGGATGGTGGCCGTACATCGCCTTCGGCGTCGTGCTGGTCATCCTGCTGCGCGCGTTCGTCGTCCAGTCGTTCTCGGTCCCCAGTGAGTCGATGCAACCGACGATCGAGCCCGGTGACCGCCTGCTCGTCAACCGGTTCGTCCGGGGCGACGACGTGCAGCGCGGCGACATCGTCGTCTTCGACGGCACCGAGGTGTTCCCGGCGGGCTCGTCCGGCGACGGGGAACTGTCCTCCGGTCCGCTGGCGGCGTTGGGGCGGACCCTCGGCGGTCTGCTCGCACTGGACACCGGTACCGACTACGTGAAGCGGGTCATCGGGCTGCCGGGCGACCGAGTGGCCTGTTGCGACGCCTCCGGGCGGGTCACCGTCAACGGCGTCGGTGTGGACGAGCCGTACGTCCTGCCGGGCGACCGGCCGAGCGACCTGACCTTCGACGTCCGCGTCCCGGAGGGGCACCTGTGGGTCATGGGCGACCACCGCAGCGCGAGCGGCGACTCCCGCTCCTACCTGGGCCGGCCGGGCGGTGGGATGGTCCCGGTCGATGAGGTGATCGGACAGGTGACGGTGCGATACTGGCCGCCCGGCCGCCTCGGTTCCCTCGGAGGACCCGGCCCGGTGTCCACCGTCCCATCGCCCGCCGGAGCTGGTCAGTGACCTCATCGACATCGCCGTTCGGGGTCCGCGGCGTCGCCGCGGGGCGAGCCGCCCACCGGGCCACGGCACCGACGGACCGGCCATGACGGAGGAGACCGCAGAGCAGCGGCTTCGGCGGATCGCCACGGCGCGGGCCGCCGAGGCCGCTCAGGCCCGTGACAAGGGCGCACTGCGGCGGTCACCTCGAGTGGCGGCCGACGGCCCGCGTCCGGGACGCCCGCCCGAGCCAGCGGCGGACCCAGCTCCACGGGCGGCTCGCCGGCCTGATTCCGGACCTGCTGCCGGGCCAGCTGCCGCACCGGCCTACGGCCCTCCGTCTGGGCCTGCTCCGGAGCCCGAGGACGACTGGGACGAAGACGAGGACTACGAGGAGGAGTCGCCGTCCTTTCTGGAGAACGTCTGGGGCGGGGTCAAGGAGATCCTCATCATCGCCGTCATGGCGCTGGTGCTGTCGTTCATCGTCAAGACCTGGCTGATCCAGGCGTTCTACATCCCCTCCGGGTCGATGGAGAACACCCTCGTGCGCGACGACCGGGTGATCGTCAGCAAGCTGACCCCGGGCCCGTTCGACCTCAACCGCGGTGACGTCGTCGTGTTCAAGGATCCGGGCAACTGGCTGGGCACCGTGCCCGAGTCGCGGGAGGGCGGCCCGCGCGAGACGGCCCGTCGCGTCCTGCAGTTCGTCGGCCTGGTGCCCGACGACTCCGACGACCACCTCATCAAGCGGGTCATCGGCATGCCGGGCGACCATGTGGTCTGCTGCGACAAGGACGGGCAGCTGACCATCAACGGCGTTGCCGTGAGCGAGCCGTACGTCCGCCAGGGCGACAACCCCGGCGGCGGCAAGCCCGACTTCGACATCACCCTCCCGCCCGGTCGCGTGTGGGTCATGGGCGACCACCGCAGCGACTCCAGCGACTCCCGGTTCCACGACGACGGGACCGGCGCCACGGGGTCCGTGCCGATCGAGGACATCACCGGGCGCGCGGTGATGGTCGTCTGGCCGGTCGACCACGTCACCTGGCTCTCCGTACCCGAACGGGTCTACTCCGACGTCCCGCGCGCCTCCGGCCAACCGGCCCCGACCCCGGCGTCGACCGGCGCCACCGGCTGAGTGGTCGTTCGCCGGACCAAGAAGCCCTCGCTGCGCGTCGAGCGTGCGCTCCAGCGAGACGGCCACCGCGTGCTGGCCGGGATGGACGAGGTGGGCCGTGGCGCCCTGGCCGGCCCGGTCTCCGTCGGCGTGGTCGTCATCGACGAGACGTGCCGGTCGGCGCCACCGGGGGTCAAGGACTCCAAGCTGCTGACGCCGCTGGCCCGCGGGCGGATGGTGCGGCCGATCCAGCGGTGGGCCCGCGCATACGCCGTCGGCCACGCCTCCCCGGCCGAGATCGACGAGATCGGGATCATGGGCGGCCTGCGGCTGGCCGGTATGCGGGCGCTCGCCACCGTCGCAGCGGTGGGGATCGTGCCGGACCTGGTCATCCTCGACGGCAACCACGACTGGCTCACCCCGCCTGACGAGATCGGGCTACTGGCCTTCGCTCACGAGGGAGCTCCGACGGTGCCGCCGGTGACGACGATGATCAAGGCGGATCTCAAGTGCTCGTCGGTGGCCGCGGCGTCGGTGCTCGCCAAGGTCGAGCGGGACGCGATGATGGTCGCCCTGGACGGGGAGCACTCGGTCTACGGCTGGGCGGAGAACAAGGGGTACGCCGCGCCTGAGCACATGCTCGCCCTCGAGGCGCACGGCCCCTGCGTCCTGCACCGCCGGTCCTGGCGGCTCCCCGGCATGCCGAGCCTGGGGGAGCTGCTCGAGGGCGGGATGGTAGAACTGAGCGCGCTGGACGTCCGCGAGACGGGGTCCGAGGAGTCGACGGGGTGAGTTGGCGATGAGTTCGGAGGATCTCGAGAAGTACGAGACCGAGATGGAGCTCCAGCTCTACCGGGAGTACCGCGACGTCGTCTCGCTCTTCACCCACGTCGTGGAGACCGAGCGCCGGTTCTACCTGTGCAACCAGGTCGACATGAAGGTCCGCGGCGACGGCGGGGAGGTGTTCTTCGACGTGACGATGCACGACGCGTGGGTGTGGGACATCTACCGGCCGGCCCGGTTCGTCAAGACGGTTCGGGTGGTGACGTTCAAGGACGTCAACATCGAGGAGCTGCCCAAGTCCGACCTGGAGCTGCCGTCGTAGGTCGCTGCTAGCGTCCCCCGGATCAATTCGGGTGGCGTGTGGTCGTCCACATGGTGTGAGCGGGTCGTCCCGCGATCCACAGCCGGTCGGCGGGGTGGTGCGCCCGCGCATACGGACCGGCACGGTGGGCGCATGGACACGTCGGGAGCGGTCGCCACGGGGATGCCGTGGGGCACCGCGCGCGGGCTGGGCAGCTACGGCGAACGGATGGCCGTGCGCTACCTCACCGACCGCGGCCTGGAGGTCCTCGACCGGAACTGGCGGTGTGACCTCGGCGAGGTCGACATCGTCGCCCGCGACGGTGGCTGTCTCGTCGTCTGCGAGGTCAAGACCCGGCGCAGCACCACCTTCGGACAGCCCATCGAGGCGGTGGACCACCGCAAGCTGGCCCGGCTCCGGCGGCTCGCGGCGGCGTGGCTGTCGGAGTGCCGGGCGCGTGGTGAACCGCTACACAACATCACCGGAGTCCGCGTCGACGTCGTCGGCGTGCTGCGGCCGCGCCGGGGTCCATGTCGCATCGAGCACGTGGTCGGGGCGCTGTCGTGACCCTAGGGCGCACGCGGGCCGTAGGGCTGCGGGGGATCGTCGGGTTCGTCGTCGACGTCGAGGTCGACGTCTCATCGGGCCTGCCCGCCTTTCACGTCGGCGGCTGCCCGGACAGCGCGTGCGCGCAGGCTCCGAACCGCGTCAAGGCGGCCGCGGCCAACTCCGGCCACCCCATCCCGCTGCGCCGGGTCACGGTCAACCTGTCCCCGGCGTCCATCCCGAAGCACGGCTCCGGCTTCGACCTCGCCATCTGCGTGGCCGCCCTGGTGGCCACCGAGTCCATTCCCGCGGACGTCGTGCGGGAGGTCGTCCACATCGGCGAGCTGGGGCTTGACGGCACCGTACGGTCCGTGCCCGGCGTCCTGCCACTCGTCCTCGCCGCAGCGCGCCGGGGTGTCCGCCACGCCGTCGTCCCGCTCACCAACGCCGCCGAAGCCCGACTCGTCCCCGGTGTGCGGGTCCACCCCGTCGAGACCCTCGACGAGCTCGTCGAGCGGTACGCGGCACTGCACCGCGGACTCTCGCCGTCACCCGTGCCGGAGCCCCCCGCCGAGCCCGTCGAGGCGGCCTCGCCACCCGACCTCGCCGACGTCGTCGGGCAGCAGGAGGCCCGCGACGCGCTCGAGGTCGCCGCGGCGGGTGGTCACCACCTCTACCTGGTCGGACCGCCCGGCGGCGGCAAGACCATGCTCGCCGAGCGGCTACCCGGGCTGCTCCCTGAGCTCGACGACACCCAGGCCATGGAGGTCACCGCGATCTCGTCCGTGCTCGGCCGGCTCGGTCCGCGAGCCGCGCTCGAGCGGCGACCGCCGTTCGTGGCTCCGCATCACGGCGCCTCCCCGGTCGCCGTCATCGGAGGCGGCAGCAGCCGAGTGCTGCCCGGAGCGATCACCCAGGCCCATCACGGGGTGTTGTTCCTCGACGAGGCGCCCGAGTTCCATTCCTCCGTCATCCAGGCGCTGCGCCAGCCCATCGAGTCCGGACAGGTCGTCGTGTCGCGGGCCGTGGGGCCGCACCGGTTCCCGTGCCGATTCCAGCTGGTCCTCGCGGCCAACCCCTGTCCCTGCGGGTTCGGCTACGGCAAGGGCGCGCGCTGTCGCTGTTCGCCGCTGCGCCTGTCCCAGTACCAGAACCGCCTCAAGGGCCCGGTCCTCGATCGTGTCGACATCCAGGTCTTCGTCCCCGCCCCGTCCAGAGCGGCGCTGGTCGGTCCGGTCGGGGAGGCGAGCGCCGAGGTCGCGACCCGCGTCGCCGCCGCTCGCGACCGCCAGGAGCATCGATGGGCAGGGACGTCGTGGCGCCTCAACGGCCACGCACCCGGTCCGGTGCTCCGCAACGGGCGGTTCCGATTGCCGCATCCTGTCCGGTCGTCGATCGACACGGCACTGGACCGCGGCTTCCTCACAATGCGTGGATACGACCGGTGCCTGCGCTTGGCGTGGACCCTGTGCGACCTGCGCGACGGTGACCGTCCCGACGCCGACGACGTCGGCCGGGCCCTGGCCCTCCGCATGCAGGACGAGCAGGTGGCCGCATGACGACCGCTGCCCCTGAGCCGTCAGGGGTGACCCATGCCGAACGCGGCGCCCGCGCGGCGTGGTCGCGGATCGCCGAGCCGGCCGACGACCGCGCGCTCGAGATGGTGGCCGAGCACGGTGCGGTCGAGGCCCTCCGACTCGTGCGGTCAGGTGATCCGGCGGTGCCTGAGGTGTTCCGTATGCGGGTCGAGCGGTTCGGCGACGACGCGGACCCGGATGCGCTGCTGGCGGCCGCTCGAGCTCTCGAGGCGACGGTGCTCTGCCCGGGGGATCCGGAGTGGCCACGACGGGTCGACGACCACCCGTTCCCGCCACTCTGCCTCTGGGTGCTCGGAGACCCCGATCTCGCCGGCCTCTCCGAGCGCTCGGTGTCGGTCGTCGGAGCGCGCAGCAGTACCGCCTACGGCAACACCGTTGCCTCCGGTCTGGGCGCCGGTCTGGCCGAGCGCGGCTGGACCGTCGTGTCCGGGGCGGCCTTCGGCATCGACGCCGCCGCCCACCGGGGTGCTCTGTCGATCGACGGCGCCACGGTCGCGGTTCTCGCCGGGGGCCTCGATCGCCCGTATCCGCTCGCCCACACCACCCTTCTCGCCCGCATCGCCGAGGTCGGCGCGGTGGTCTCGGAGGTGGCTCCGGGCCTGGCGCCGACGAGACCGCGGTTCCTCTTGCGCAATCGCCTCATCGCGACCATCTCGCGAGGCGTGGTGGTCGTCGAGGCGGCGCTGCGGTCGGGTTCTCTCAACACGGCTCGCACGGCCGCCGAGATCGGCCGACCCGTGGGGGTGGTGCCCGGACCGGTGACCTCGATGATGTCGGCCGGCTGTCACCAGGCCCGGCGCGACGGCCTCGCCGAGATCGTCACCGACGTCGACGAGGTCATCGATCTCGTCGGCGACCTCGGCAGCGACGCGGCACCGCGCCGCAGCGCCGATCCGGTGCTCAGCGACCTGCTCGACCCTCAGGACGCGCAGGTCCTGGCTTCGGTGCCCGTTCGGAAAGCCATGACGACGATCGACATCGCGGTGGCGGCGGCGATCCCGGTCTCCGCGACCGGCGCCGCGCTGGGCCGGTTGCAATTGCAGGGCTTCGTGCGCCGTGACGGCGACGGCTGGCGGAAGGCGGTGATGAGGCCGGACTGACGCTTCGACTCCACTGGCTTCGCCGGGTGCGCGCGGGTGGTTCGTCCGCGCCGGGACGAGGCGGGTTGTGCGGCGCGCGGCCGAGGTCGTTGTGCGAAGTGCAGGGGTTTGTCACCGTGGCCCGGTGACGAGTTCGTCGGCCCAGCGCGACCCGGCCCGGGGGAGCGCTGCACCAGCCCGTGCCACGCCGACCCGTGCCAGCCAGGGCGCGAGTGCCGGACTCGTCGACGACTTCGTCCGGTACCTCCGGTCCGAGCGCAACCGATCCGAACACACCGTCCGCGCGTATGCCTCGGACGTCACCCATCTGGGCCGCGACCTCGCGGCCCACCGCCGCTCGGTCACGCCGATCGACGAGCGGCCGGAGGGCGAGTGGGCCGGGGACGAGCGGGCCAAGGACATCGCGGACAGCGACGTGGAAGCTGCCCTCGTCGCGGCGACCCTGGTCGACCTGCGGTCATGGCTGTCAGCTCAAGCCCAGAACGGTGCGGCGCGCGCCACCATCGCGCGTCGGGCGGCGGCCGCACGCACCTTCTACCGCTGGGCGACGCGGACCGGGAGAGTGCCGGCGGATCCGTCGCTGCGGCTCGTGGGGCCCCGGCGCCGTGGTCGTCTACCCGCGGTGCTCCGGCAGGCCGACGCCGCCGCGCTACTCGACGTGGCCGGCACCGCCGCCGACGACGACGACCCGATCCACGTCCGGAACCGAGCGGTTCTCGAGCTCCTCTACGGCAGCGGCATCCGAGTGGGGGAGCTCGTTGCCATCGACATCGACGACCTCGACCTGTCCACGGACATGGTCCGGGTCACCGGCAAGGGAGCGAAGGAACGTGTGGTGCCGTTCGGGATCCCGGCTCGCCAGGCGTTGCGCGCCTGGCTGGACCACCGGTCGCGGCTCGTGACGTCCGACAGCGGCGCCGCGCTGTTCCTGGGCCGACGCGGGCGCCGGGTGGACCAACGACAGGTGCGGCAGGTGGTGCACGGACTCGTGGCCCACGTCCGCGATGCGCCGGACATCGGGCCGCACGGTCTCCGGCACAGCGCGGCGACCCACCTGCTCGAGGGGGGCGCCGACCTTCGCGTCGTCCAGGAGCTGCTCGGTCACGCGAGCTTGGCCACGACCCAGCTCTACACCCACGTGTCGGTGGACCGGTTACGCCGCTCCTACGAGCAGGCGCACCCCCGCGCTTGACGCGCCGGGCCGTCGGGATGACACGCACGCGCGGGCACCCTGATACGCACCGACGACCACGACGGTGAATACTTCTCCTCGGGACGACGGACGAGACCACGACCGGAGACCATGACCACAGTGCAACCGCCGCGGACCCGCGCTCGGCGCGGGACTGGCGACGGTGCCCTGGACGAGGTGACGATCGTTCGACGAGTTCCCGACTGGGTTCGCCGACAGCAGCGGCAGGAACGTCGGTTGCGCCGGACCGTCGCCTTGGCCCTGGTCCTCCTGGTCGCCGGCGCCGTCCTTGCCCGGGGGCGCGAAGATCCGGGAACGATCGTGGCTGCCGGCACCGCCCGGATGAGCGCCGCGCTGACCTCTGCCGACCAGAACCGGGCTGGCCCCAGTGACAGCGGCCTGGAAACCGGAGATGCGAGCGCCGGCGTCCCGAGGACGGATCCGGTGGCGCCCGGGACCGCGCCGGGCATCCCCGAGTCGTCCGCCACGGCACACGCGGACACCGAGGAGCCGCCGGCTTCCGAGCCCACCTCCGCCACCTCCCAACAACCGGTCCCGGACGCCGGTGCGGGCACGATCAGCGCCGTGGACATCCCGAGCGGGCCGGTCAAGAGCACCGGCCGCACCGTCGCGTACGGGATCGACATCGAGGACGGCCTGCCGGTCTCCGCGGCCGACTTCGCGGCCGTCGTGCACACGGTGCTCGTCGACGATCGGGGCTGGCAGGCCAAGGACGACATGCGGTTCGTGCCCGTGAGCCCGGCGGAGCGAACGGGGGGCGCGCGGGTCGACATCCTCGTCACCCTGGCCAGTCCCACCCTCACCGCCAAGCTCTGCGCGCCGCTGAACACTTCGGTGCAGCAGGTCTCCTGCTGGAACGGCTCCCGAGCGGTCCTCAACCTCACTCGGTGGATGCGCGGGGCGAGCACTTATGGAGATGATCTGGCCGCCTACCGCGACTATCTCGTCAGCCACGAGGTCGGCCACGGCCTCGGTCACGGCCACGTGCACTGCCCGGGCGCAGGACGTCCGGCTCCGGTGATGGTCCAGCAGACGAAGGACCTCGAGGGCTGCACCGCATGGCCCTGGCCGACCGACCCGTGAGGCCCGTTTCCTGCGGCTGAGCCCGACCCGCGCCGACCACCGTCACGAGGATCACGGTGGACGCAACGGCAGCAGGACCACCATGACCGCACCGACGAAGGCCAGCGGGTCGAGGTAGGTGGCCCCGTCGAGTACGCCCCAGTGCAGACACCTCACGGGGGCACAGTGGCCCGGAACCGTGGTGACGGTGCCGACTACCTGACCCTGCTCGACCGATGCCCCGACCGCTAGCGCGGAGTCCACTGGCTCGAACGTGATCCGCAGCCCGGCCGACGTCTCGAGGACGAGCACGCCGCGGTCGACAACCGTGCCGCGGAACGCCACCGCCCCGCCCGTGGGGGCGACGACGTCCTGACCAGCGCTGGCGCCGAGGTCGACACCACGATGACCTGAGCCCCACCGCATCGCAGGAGGGTCGAACCGGTTCACGACCGGTGGGCGCGGCTGGAGCGGCCAGCTCCACCGATGTCGCGGCATCCCGTCGGACGCGGCTGCAGTCGGCCCGGAGCCCGCAACCGAACCCGGCGGAGCAGCAGCATCGGCCGTCCAGTCGGGAGCCACCGATGCGGCGGCAAAGACCGCGGTCGTCAACACGCCGACGAAGGCCAGCAGCAGTACTGCTGCCGACCGCCGCACGAGCGCCACCCACCACGTCATCCGGTCAGCGTGGGCGGACGGATGAGTCCCGTCGAGGGCTCGCACGCGGCCTGTGGACCGTGTGACGACGGGTACCGACCTTGTGGACAACGGCACCGTGCTGCTCAGTGGGCGGGCGGACAGGTCCACGTGGAGCGAAGTTGACGCTCTGACGTCAACTTCGCTCCACTCGAGGGCTCCGCGAAGTCACGCGGTATCAGCCCGCGCCGACCTCGCGGCCCGACAACGTCGCCAACCGGCTCGCCGCCTCGCTCAGCACCTCGTCCTTCTTGCAGAACGCGAACCGGACCAACGTCCGCGCCGCCTCCAGGTCGTCGTGGAACACCGACACCGGCACCCCGACCACCCCGCACAGCGCCGGCATCTCCCGGCAGAAGGCCAGCCCGTCCGACGCCCCGAGGGCCGCGGCGTCAGCCACGACGAAGTACGTCCCGGCGGGCCGGGACACCGGCATTCCCGCCGCCGCCAGCCCCTCACAGAGCAGGTCCCGCTTCCGCTCCAGCGACCCGGCCAGCGACGCATACACCGAGTCGTCCAGCCCGAGGGCGAGCGCCACGGCGGGCTGGAACGGCCCAGAAGCCACGTACGTGAGGAACTGCTTCACCGTCCGCGCCGCCGCCACCGCGGCAGCGGGCCCGGTCACCCAGCCCACCTTCCACCCCGTCGCGGAGAACGTCTTTCCCGACGACGAGATCGAGATGGTCCGCTCCCACATCCCCGGCAACGTGCAGACCGGCACGTGCCGAACCCCGTCGAACGTCAGGTGCTCGTAGACCTCGTCGGTGACGACCCACGCGTCGTACTCCCGCGCCAGCGAGCAGATCAGCTCCAGCTCAGCGCGCGAGAACACCTTCCCGGTCGGGTTGTGCGGCGAGTTCAGCAGCACCAGTCGGGTCCGCGGCGAGAAGGCGGCTCGCAACGAGTCCTCGTCCACGGCGAACGACGGAAACCGCAGCACCGACGTCCGGCGCACTGCCCCGGCCAGGGCGATCGTCGCGGCGTAGGAGTCGTAGTACGGCTCGAAGGTCACCACCTCGTCGCCCGGCTCGCACAGCGCCAGCACCACCGACGCGATGCCTTCGGTCGCCCCGGCGGTCACGAGGATCTCCGACCGCGGGTCCACCGTCAGCCCGTAGAACCGCCGCTGGTGCTCGGCGACGGCCGACAGCAGCTCCGGCACTCCCGGCCCCGGCGGGTACTGGTTCCGTCCGCCCTCGATCGCCGCCACGGCCTCCGCCAGCATGGGGGCAGGCCCGTCGGTGTCCGGGAACCCCTGGCCGAGGTTGATCGCCCCGGTCTGCATGGCCAGCGCCGACATCTCGGCGAAGATCGTCGTCCCGAAGCCGCGCATCCGCTCGACTAGTGGCGTCGCCGGTGAAAGACCAACAGGCATGACCAGCAGCGTATGCGGCGCGCCGGGGGCGTCGGCGGCTACAGCGAGGGGGGCAGCCAGTCGGGGTCGAAGCCGCACGCCCGGATCCGGAAGAGCTTGTACCGGCCGGCGGCCCCGACCTGCTCGAACCCCGGCGCGTCCTCGAGCTTCGCGATGCCGACCGTCCGGTCGTAGAGGTTCAGCCAGTAGCGCTCCGGCCCCGTGATCGCGTACTCGACGCCGTCCCGCCGCAGCGCGTCGCAGACGTCCGGTCGCGTGGCCGCCTCTCGCAGGTGCTCACCGATGAGCGCGTGGTCGGGGTCGGGATCCAGGAGCAGCGAGTCGAAGAGGACCGGTCGGTCGTGGAACGCGTACAGGAATGCCGAGCCGTTGGCCGGGACGTCGGCCGTGACGACGTCCGCGGGGATGAGCCGGGCCAGCTCGCCCAACGCCGCGTTGTCGGCGTCGGTCAGCAGCACCTGGTAGGGCTCGTCGGGGCGGTAGTACCGGTTGACGACCTCACCGGCCTGGTCGTGAGATGCGCCTCCGGTGACGATGGCGACGAGGACGAGAGCACCGACTGTCGACGTCAGCGCGAGCGCCCGAGGCCGGCGGGTCCGGTCCATCGCGGGCGGCGAGAAGGCCGCCAGCATGCGCGCCAGCCCCCGAGCGAGCGCATGCGTGCCGAGCACCGCCAGCAGCACCGCGGGGACGATCCCCAGGGCGGCGATGCGGACCTTGTCGTTGTACCAGTATCCGGTGAGCAGCGAGCCCCACCCGGGCCGGCCCGTCGCGGCGATCACGTACAGGATGACGCAGGCGGCCCACGTCACGACTACCCACCGCAGCCGGACCCGTCGCAGCGCGACGACGACCCCCAGGCCGATGACCGCGAGCAGGCCCCAGGGGAGCGGCCCGATCTGCAAGCCCAGCAGCGCACTGTCCCGCAGCGACGCCCCGAGCCGATCGCTCGCGCCCCAGTCGTAGCTCGCGGTGTCCGCGACCTGCCGGGACAGCTGCGGCACGATGAGCAGACCGAGCACAACGACCACCGCCAGCACGCCGAGCCGTACGCCGGCCCGGTGGGCGGCCATCCCGTCCAGCCGACGCCACTCAAGCGCCAACCGGGTCCCCAGGGCGAGGACGACGAAGAGCACGAGGGACACCAGCGCGTTCGGGTGCGCCATAGCCAGCCCCGGAACCGCGACCAGCGTCACCACGACGGCCAGCCGGCGCGGCAGCCCTGGCACCGGCGCCACGCAGCGCACGGCCACCAACGCCGGGCCCAGTACCCCGGGGAGCAGCGCGGTTCCGAGGAGGTTCGGCCAGAGCACCCCCCATCCCATGAGCACGTAGGGAAACGCGGTGAACGCCGCCGACACGAGCCCGGCACCGATGAGGAGCACCGCCGACCGCCCCAGCGCCACCCGGACCAGCGCGACCACCCCCAGCGGCCAGACCACCGCGGCCGCGGCGACCGCCGTGAGGTTCGCCGCGACCACGATCCCCGTGCCCTCCGCCAGCGCCGGAACCACCTGGGCGAGCGAGCCGGCCACGTCGTGGAAGGCGCTCGGGTAGGCCGGGTGGCCGGGCGAACCCCACGACGAGAACACCTCGGTGTCGAGGAAGCGGCGGATCCGGTTCAGGTGCGCGACGGCGTCGGTGCTCTGGACCATCTCGCCCGGCCGCTGGATCCCCGGCAGGACGGCGACGAGGACCAGCAGGACACCGACGGCGACTCCTGCGAGAGCGAACCAGGTCGTGCGCTCGGAGTCCCAGGCGGCATACCCCGAGGGCGCCGTCCCGCGGGGGCGCAGGGCGAACCCGACGAGGTAGGCGACGATCGCACCGGCGGCCGTCGCCGCCACCAGCAGCCACGGCCGCCACGACAGGTGCATGACCGGCGCGAGCACGGCGGCTCCGGCCACGACCGTCGTGCCCAGGCTGGGCGCGATGCCCCAGGCCGCGATGCCGCGCAGCCCCGCCGCATACGCGACCGCCGCTCCGGGGACCAGGACGATCGCCACGCCGAGGACGAGCGGCGGCAACGCCGGCAGCCACTCGCTCACGGGGGGTCACCCTAAGTCACCCTGCGAAGTTCTCCGCTTCGCTCCGATACTTCACAGGGACCCCGACAGGGCGATTTCGTGCGGCGAGCCTGTGCGGCATACCATTGAGGCACGGCCGTCGTCCTGGCGGCCGAATTCGCGCGCCTTCTCCCCGTTGACCCGGATCGCCGGCGAAACTGGGGGCGCGCACCCGGGTAGGTCCGGTATGCGTCAAGCGTCCGGTGGGTGCGCGCGAGGTGCCAGGCAGGCGGCCGCCTCCCGGACCGCTGACGGAACCGACCACAACCACACCGCAGGAGGACACGGCATGGCCGTCGTCACCATGCGCCAGCTCCTCGAGAGCGGCGTCCACTTCGGGCACCAGACCCGCCGGTGGAACCCCAAGATGAAGCGCTTCATCATGACCGAGCGCAACGGCATCTACATCATCGACCTGCAGCAGTCGCTGACGTACATCAACAATGCGTACGAGTTCGTCAAGGAGACCGTCGCTCACGGCGGCTCGGTCCTCTTCGTCGGCACCAAGAAGCAGGCTCAGGAGCCGATCGCCGAGCAGGCG
>DATLQE010000260.1:0-7861 GCA_035535335.1 Lapillicoccus sp.
CGACATCCCGCAGGGGCATCGGGATCATGCGGACGCTTCCGGTCGGTAGACGAGGCCGTCCAAGGCTGCCCGGAGAGCCTCCCGGTCGTCAAAAGCGTGCACGACGCCGTCGATCTCCTGCCCGGTCTCGTGGCCCTTGCCCAGGACCACGACCGTGTTGTCGGCCGGCCTACCTTCGCGTCGCGCCATGGTGACCGCGGCGTCGATCGCCTTCCAGCGGTCTCCGACGTCGGTCACTGTGGGCGAGCCCCCGGCCGTTCGGCCCGGAGCAACGATCCGCGCTCGCAGGCTTGCGCTCCCGCCAGACCCATCCACGCTCCGGGCCGAACGTCCGGCGGCTCCTTGCCTTACCTCACCTCTGATGGTGGCTGGCTTCTCGGACCTTGGGTTGTCGTCGGTGACGACGACATGGTCCGCCCACTCGGCCGCAGCGGCTCCCATGCCGGCCCGCTTGCCCCGGTCCCGGTCGCCGCCGGCGCCCAGCACTGCGACGAGCTTGCCTCGGGTGGTCGGGCGAAGTGCTCGCAGCGCCGCTTCGACCGCTTCCGGGCTGTGCGCGTAGTCGACGATGCAGCGCGGGTCGCGGTCCGGGTCGGGGTCGGTCGCGGTCACCAGCTCCATGCGTCCGGGTACCGTCGGCTGCTCCTGCATCGCGCGCTCCACCTCGGCGAGCGAGTGGCCGAGCTGGACGAGGGTCACGGCGGCGAGGGCGGTGTTGACGACGTTGAAGTCGCCGGGCAGGTGGCACGGCAGCTCGAGCGTCCCGGCGGGCCCGGCCAAGGTGAACTGCGGCCTGTTCCGGTGGCGCACAACCCAGTTCGCCGAAGATCCCAGATGCGAGCCGACGGTGACAACGGGGATCTCGGCCTCTCGCGCGAGCCGAGCGCCCCAGTGGTCGTCCACGCAGACGACGCCACGCCGCGCGCGGGCCGACGTGAAGAGCGACGCCTTGGCGGCGAAGTAGTCGTCCATCGTCTCGTGGAAGTCGAGGTGGTCCTGCGAGAGGTTGGTGAAGAGCGCGACGTCGAAGACGGCACCGTCGACCCGGTGCATCGCGAGAGCGTGGCTCGACACCTCCATGACGACGTCGGCGGCCCCGGCCTCCTTCATCACGGCGAGGAGGGCGTGCAGGTCGGTGGCCTCGGGAGTCGTCCGGACCGACTTGATCCGGGTCTCGCCCACGCGGGTCTCCACGGTGCCCAGCAGGCCGGTCCGCTCCCCCAGTGCGCGCAGCCCCGCCTCGAGGAGGTAGGCGGTGGTCGTCTTGCCGTTGGTGCCGGTGATGCCGACGAGACGGAGCGCTCGGGCCGCCCGCCCGTAGACCAGTGCCGCCACGTCGCCGAGGACGGCCCGAGGGTCAGGGACGACGAGGACCGGCACGCCCGGGTCGTCAGAGAGGTCGGCGCCCTGCGGGTCCGTCAGCACAGCGACGGCTCCGGCGTCCACTGCTTGCGGGACGAACGAGCCTCCGTGGGAGACGAAGCCGGGCAGCGCGGCATACAGGTCACCACGCTGGACGGTGCGCGAGTCGAGACTAACGCCGGTGAGGCTGACCCTGTCGGCCTCAGAGCTGAGAGACGCCTCCACGAGGTCGGCGACCTCCCCCAGGGCCACCGCCGGGGCCGTGGTCGGACGGGGGGACGGCACGGTGGCGAGGCTACCGGGTGCGCTTCTTCGCACCGTTCAGGACCGCCGGGTCGTTGGGGTCCCAGGTCGCGTCCGCCGAGTTGAGCGGGATCTCCGGGGCGGCCGAGTTGGTCGGCGGGATCTGCCCCTTCTGCAGCGCATACGTCATGACGTCCTTGAACACCGGGGCCCCGAGCTGGCCGCCGAAGTGGCCCTGGACCGGCCGCTGCAGCGTCACGGCGACGACGTACTGCGGGTCGTCCGCCGGCGCATACCCGATGAAGGAGGCGGTGAACCCGCTGTACGCGCCGACGGTCGGGTCGTAGCGGTCGGCCGTGCCGGTCTTGCCGGCCACGCGGTATCCGTCGATCTTCGCCTTCTTTCCGGTGCCGTTTGGGCCGACGACCTCCTCGAGCATCTGGCTGACCTTGGTCGCCGTGTCCTTGGAGACGACCCGGACGCCCTGCGGCTGCGTCGCCAGGGTGACCTTGCCGGACGGGTCGGTGGTGCTCTCGACGAGGCTGGGCGGAATGCGGACGCCGCCGTTGGCGATGGTCTGGTAGACACCGGCCGCCTGGATCGCGTTGAGCGAGTAGCCCTGCCCGAAGAGGAGCGTGTAGCGCTGTGAGCCGCTCCAGTCCTCCGGCTTGGCGAGGAGGCCGGCCGACTCGCCCGGAAAGCCGACGCCGGACTTGGAGCCGATCCCGAACTTGCGGAAGTAGTCGTACATCGCCTGCGGGGCGAGCTGCTCGGTGGCCAACATCGTCCCGATGTTGCTCGACATCGCGAGGGCCCCGGCGACGGTGAGGTTCAGGGTGGGGTGGTCGACGTCGTCCTTGAACGACGTTCCGCCGCGCGGCAACCGGTTCGGGACGATGAGCTGCGTCGTCGGCTGGATGAGGCCCTGCTCCATCGCGGCCGAGACCGACATGACCTTGCCGGTGGACCCCGGCTCGTACACGTCCTGGAAGGCGTGGTTCGCCAAGGCGTCGGCCCCGTTCTTGCCGTAGTTCGTGGGGTCGAACGTGGGGTAGGAGGCGACGGCCCGCAGCTTGCCGGTCTTGACCTCCTGGACGACGACGTAGCCCGACATCGCCTGGCTCTGCGTGACCATGTTGGCGATCTGGTTCTGGGCGTACCACTGCAGGTCGGCGTCGATGGTGAGGCGCACGTCGGAACCGCTGACCGTCGGCTGGTCGACCTCGTCGGTGCCGGGGATCGCCGTCCCGTCCTGGGCCCGCTGGTAGACCACCTTGCCCGGAGTGCCCTTGAGCGCACTGTCGGCCATGACCTCGACGCCGCCGCCGGCGGAGCCGTCCTTTTGGACGAACCCGACCAAGGGCGCCGCGGTCATCCCCGCGGGATAGACGCGGCTGGTCGTCGGCTCGCTGTAGATGCCGGGTATGCCGAGGGCCGCGATCTCCCGCCAGGCCATGGGCGTGACGTCCTTGGCGATGATGCGGTACTGGTTCCCCATCAGCTGGGGCACGAGAGCGTCGGGCGTGGTCTCCAGCAGGGGCGCCAACGCCTGAGCGGCGCCGACCACGCCGACTACGGTCCGGGTGTTGTCGACCCGACGCTGATAGGTCGGGATGACCTTCTGGTCGGCGTAGATCGTCTTGCGCTCGACAGTGGACGCGAGCACCACCCCGTTGCGGTCGAGGATCTGTCCGCGCAGCGCCGGCTGGACCTCGGTGACGACCCGCTTGTCGAACGCCGCCGCCTGCACCGACGCCGCGTCGAGGGCCTGGACCCGCAGGAGCTGGGCGGCGAAGACGGTGAAGACGAAGATCGCCGCGATGAGCATGAGCCGGACGCGGCGGTGCGGGTTCGCGACGAGGACTCCCCGACGACGGCGGCGCGGGGGACGGCGTGGCGCGGCTCGCGCAGGAGGGTCCCCCTCGCGCCGCCCCGGGCGTGGGTTCGCCTCCGGGGAGGGGCTGCGCGCACTCGGCCGCGGCGGAGGCCTCCCGCCCGAGCCGGTCCCGCCCGGGGCGTTCGGTGGCGTCATGTAGTCACCTGGTCGTCACGGAGTGGGCTTCGGCGTGGGGGCCGGTGCGGTTGCGGGGGCGGTCGCCGCTGCGGGGTCAGGGCTCGTCGCCGCTGGAGTGGCGGGGGCCGTCGCCGGCGGCGTGGCCGGAGCCGGTGGCGGTGCCGGCGGCGGCACGGCGGTGGTGACGACGTTGAGGCGCTGCTCGGCGGCGGCCGGCTGGGCCTCGCCGATCACCGTCCCGTCGGACAGCCGGACGAAGGCCATGCTCTTGGCGGGCACCATGCCCATCTGCTGGGCCCGGTCGGCGAGGTTCCGGGGCGAACGCAGGTCGTCGACGACCTGGGTCAGCTGCTCCTGCTGGTCGGTCAGGGTGCCGGACTCCGCCCGGAGGTCCTTGAGCTGATAGATCCCGGAGGCCAGGGCGGTGTTCATCATGAGCAGGGAGACGAGGCCGACCGCCAGGAGGGCCATGCAGAGGACGGCGAACCCGCCGTTGCCGGTGCGGCGGATGGCCGCCGGCACCACGCGCAGCGGCGCGAGCTGGCCCCGGCGCGGCAGACCCCGGGCTCGGCTCGCTTCCCCCGCGACCCGCGCGGCGGTGCTCAGCAGGCTCTGGCTCATCCCCGACGTCCCCTCGTCGGGCCGGTGGCCCGAACCCGCTCCGCCGCCCGCAGCCGCGCGGACGCGGCCCGTGGGTTAACGGCGACCTCGGCAGGGCTCGGCTCCTCCGCGCCGCGGGTCAGCAGACGCAGGTATGCAGCGTGTTCCGGCAGCTCGACCGGGAGCCCCGGCGGAGCACTCGACCGGGCGCCGGCGGTAAGGACGCGCTTGGTGATCCGGTCCTCCAGGGAGTGATAGCTGAGGACGGCGACCCGGCCGCCCACGGCGAGGGCCTCGAGCGCCGCCGGGAGCGCGGTCTCCCAGGCGGCGAGCTCCCGGTTGACCTCGATGCGCAACGCTTGGAACGTCCGCTTGGCCGGGTGTCCGCTGCTGCGCTGCGAGGCCGCCGGGATGACCGAGCGCAGGAGCTCGACCAGTCGGGCGGACGTGCGGAACGGCTCGGTCTCCCGTTCGCGCACCACGGCCCGAGCGATTGACCGGGCGAAGCGCTCCTCCCCGTAGTCGCGGAGGATCCGGGTCAGCTCGCCGACGTCGTACGTGTTCAGCACGTCGGCGGCCGTGACGCCAGAGGACTGGTCCATCCGCATGTCGAGGGGCGCGTCGACGCGATAGGCGAAACCTCGCTCCGCCTCGTCCAGTTGCAGCGACGAGACGCCCAGGTCGAAGAGGGCGGCGTCCACCGTCGCCAGCCCCAGCGACTCCACGACCGCCGCGAACTCGTCGTACACCGCGTGGACCACGGTGAGCCGGTCCGCGTACGGGGCGAGCCGGCGGCCCGCGAGGTCGAGCGCCTCCTGGTCGCGGTCGATCCCCACGACATGAGCCTCCGGGCAGCGCTCGAGGATGCCCTCCGTGTGGCCGCCCATCCCGAGGGTGCCGTCGACGCATACCGAGCCCGGTTCCGTGAGCGCCGGCTCGAGGAGCTCGACGACCCGGTCGCGCAGCACAGGCTCGTGCCGCTGCGCGGGTGCGGGGTTGGCCATGCCGGTGCTCTCATTCGGTGGTGACGGCGGACCTGAGGTCTGGTCCCCATCCGCTGGCGGGTTGTCTCTCCCGGGTGGCCCGGGACGGGGGAAGGCGTCCCGGGTCGGCAGCGGCTGGAGGCCGGAGCTCAGGTCTGTGGCGTGCGACGGGATGTCAGAAGAGCCCAGGGACCACCTCCTCCGACTGCTCGGCGAAGGCCTCCTCGCTGGCCTCGAGGTAGCGCGCCCAGGCGGCGCTGTCCCACACCTCGACCCGGTTCCCCGCACCGATGACCGTGCAGTCGCGGGTCAGTCCGGCGTACTGGCGCAGTGGCGGCGGGATGGTGAGCCGGCCCTGTCGGTCCGGGGTCTCGTCGTGGGCACCGGCGAGGAAGACCCTCAGGTAGTCCCGGACCGCCTTGGACGATGTCGGGCCCTGCTGCATCTGGGTGGCCAGTCGCTCGAACCCGTCGGCCGGGTAGACGAACAGACAGCGCTCCTGTCCCTTGGTCACGACGAGACCCTCGGCGAGGCGGTCGCGGAACTTGGCCGGGAGAAAGAGCCGGCCCTTCTCGTCGAGTCGAGGCGTGTGGGTGCCGAGGAACACGGCTCGCCACCTCCCCTTGTCGACCCCGCGGCGCTTCGCGGCTCCCCGATGGCTCCGCGTCGCCCCACCGTACTCCACTTTGCTCCACTTCGGCAGAAGAACACCCTCGCGCGGAGTCGGACCGCCGCCCCTAGCCGCCCCGAGCCCCCCTTTCGCATTCGGTCCTGCGGGGATCCGTTGGGGAAGTGGTGCGTTGTGGGGGAAGATTTCTCGGGAACCTCGGTATCACCACGGATCTGAGGCCATCAATGTGCTGAGTGTCTTGGAGCAGCCGGCGGAGGACGCGTGACCAACGTGACGGACCAGACCGACAGCGGGCCGGGGGTGGCCGCAACGCGATCGGTCGCCGCTCCCAGCCCCTACCGCAGCACCCCCGAGGCGCTCGCCGAGGTCCGGCAGGTGGTACGGCGGATCAGCGAGGCGATGACGTCGGTGATCGAGGGCAAGCCGGACGTCGTCCGCACCGCGATCACCGTCCTGCTCGCCGAAGGGCACCTCCTCATCGAGGACGTCCCCGGGGTGGGCAAGACGATGCTGGCCAAGTCACTCGCGAAGTCGATCGACTGTACGGTCCGGCGCATCCAGTTCACGCCCGACCTGTTGCCCAGCGACATCACCGGCGTGAGCGTCTTCAACCAGGACCTGCGCGACTTCGAGTTCCGCCCTGGCGCGATCTTCGCCAACGTCGTCGTCGGCGACGAGATCAACCGCGCCTCGCCCAAGACCCAGTCCGCGCTGCTCGAGAGCATGGAGGAGGGTCAGGTCACCGTGGACGGCCAGACCTACGAGCTGCACAAACCGTTCCTCGTCATGGCCACACAGAACCCGATCGAGATGGAGGGCACCTACCCCCTTCCGGAGGCACAGCGCGACCGGTTCATGGCCCGGATCTCGATCGGCTACCCCGCCCCGAGCGCCGAGGTGGCCATCCTCGACACCCATGGCGGCGCGCCGCCACTGGCCGCGCTCCAGCCGACGACGGACGGAGCGACCGTCGCTCGCCTCATCGACGTCGTCCGCGACGTCTACGCCAGCCCGGCGATCCGCCAGTACGCCGTCGACATCAGCACGGCCACCCGCTCGAGCAGCGACCTGCGCCTGGGTGCGTCACCGCGCGCGACTCTCCACCTGCTCCGCGCCTCGCGCGCTGTCGCCGCCATCGAGGGCCGTGACCACGTCCTCCCCGACGACGTCCAGAGCATCGTCGTCCCCGTGCTGGCCCACCGGCTCATCCTCAGCGGAGAGGCGCAGCTGGCCCGCCGCACGGCCGAGGACGTCCTGGCCGAGATTCTCCGCCGCGTTCCCGTGGCGCCGTTCAACCGCTGAGGTCACCATGGCTCGACTTCGGGACATCCTCACCGGAAGAGGTCGCGCGTTCGTCGCGTCGGGCGCGACGCTGGCCGCGGCCGGGTGGGGTCTTGGGTTCCCCGACATCAGCCGGGTCGGCGTGCTGCTGCTCGTCCTGCCGCTGGTCACCGGGCTGATCGCCCGGCGGCAGCGCGCCCTGCTGCGCGTGGAGCGGCATACCTCTCCCCCTCGGGTCTCCGTCGACGAACGCGCGATCGTCACCGTCGTCATGTCCAACGCCGGCACCCGCCGCACCCCACTGCTGCTCGCCGAGGAGCGCCTCAACCTCGCCCTCGGCGACCGGCCGCGGTTCCTCCTGGGCCAGCTCGCGCCGGGCGACGTGCGGCAGGTCGAGTATGCGGTGCGCTCGCACCTGCGCGGCCGCCACCCCCTCGGTCCGCTCACCGTCGTCCTGCGGGATCCGTTCGGACTGACGAACCGGTTCGCGGAGGTCGGCGCGACCGGCAACATCGTCGTCCTCCCGCGCATCGCCCCGCTCATCGGCGGACGGCCGCCCGGCAACGGTGTCGGCGCGGAGGGCGAGATCCCGTTCATGATCGCGCTGCACGGCGAGGACGACCAGTCGATCCGCGAGTACCGCGACGGCGACGACCTGCGGCGGATCCACTGGCCCGCCACGGCCCGCACGGGCGACCTCATGGTCCGCCAGGAGGACCGTCCCGCCCGGCGCCGCGCGATGATCCT
>DATLQE010000261.1:0-5663 GCA_035535335.1 Lapillicoccus sp.
CTCAACGAGGCGCTCGCCCAGGGCAAGGTCGACACCCTCAACCTCATCCTCAAGGGTGACGCGTCGGGTTCGGTCGAGGCCCTCGAGGACGCCCTGCTCCAGATCGACGTGGGCGACGAGGTCGACCTGCGGATCATCGACCGGGGCGTCGGCGCGATCACGCTGAACAACATCAACCTGGCGATGGCGTCGGACGCGATCATCATCGGGTTCAACGTCCGCGCCGAGGGCCAGAACGCCGACGTCGCCGATCGCGAGGGTGTGGAGATCCGGTACTACTCGGTGATCTACCAGGCCATCGAGGAGATCGAGGCGGCGCTCAAGGGCATGCTCAAGCCGGAGTTCGAGGAGGTCCGCCTCGGCGAGGCGGAGATCCGCGAGATCTTCCGGTCGAGCAAGTTCGGCAACATCGCCGGCTCGATCGTCCGGTCGGGCGAGATCCGCCGTGGCGCCCGCGGCCGCATCCTGCGGGACGGCACGGTCATCGGGGAGAACCTCGAGATCGCCGGCCTGCGCCGGTTCAAGGACGACGTCACCGAGGTCCGCGAGGGCTTCGAGTGCGGTATCAACCTGGGCTCGTTCAACGACCTGCAGGTCGGCGACACGATCCAGACGTTCGAAATGAGGGAGAAGCCGAGGGCCTGACCCTCGAGCTGGTCCCACGCGGCGGCCCGCCCCTCGCCGGGCGGGTCGCCGCATCCTCGTGAAAGGCTCCTGTCATGGCCGACCCGGCACGCGCCCGCAAGATCGCCGACCGGACCAAGGTCGTCGTCGCCGAGTACCTCGAGCACCGCGTCAAGGACGAGCGGCTCGGTTTCGTGACGATCACCGACGTCCGCGTCACCGGGGACATGCAGCACGCGACCGTCTTTTACACCGCCTACGGCTCCGACGAGGAGCGCGCGGCGACGGCGGAGGCCTTGGAGTCGGTTCGCGGCAGGATCCGGTCGGCGGTCGGGGGCGCACTCGGGATCCGGCTCACCCCGTCACTGGAGTTCGTCCCCGACGCCCTGCCCGAGGGAGCGGCCCACCTGGAGGACGTCCTCGTGGCGACGCGGGCGGCCGACGCCGAGCTCGCCCGCACGCGGCAGGGCGCTTCGTACGCTGGCGAGGCCGACCCGTACAGGAAGCCCGCCGAACCGGATGACGACGACGACGCCTGAGGGCCCCCTCGAGGGCCTCCTCGTCGTCGACAAACCGGCCGGCTGGACCTCGCACGACGTCGTCGCCCGCGTTCGCCGGGTCTGCGGCACCCGCCGCGTCGGCCACGCCGGCACTCTCGACCCGATGGCCACGGGCGTGCTGCTGCTCGGCATCGGCCGCGCGACCAAGCTGCTGACGTTCCTGGTCGGCTGTGACAAGGAGTATGCGGCGACCGTCCGCCTAGGGCAGTCGACGGTGACGGACGACGCCGAGGGCGAGATCCTCTCGGCCGCCGACGCCTCCGGCGTCTCGCCGGGCGCACTGGACGCGGCGGTAGCGCGGCTCACCGGCGCCATCGAGCAGGTGCCCAGTGCCGTCAGTGCGATCAGGATCGAGGGCCGGCGCTCGTATGCGCGGGTGCGCTCCGGTGAGGACGTCCGGCTGGCCGCGCGGCCGGTGACGGTCAGCCGGTTCGCCGTGCTCGACGTCCGGCCGGCGGGCGGCTGCCTCGACGTCGACGTCGAGGTGGAGGTGTCGTCCGGGACGTACGTGCGCGCGCTGGCCCGCGACCTCGGAGCCTCCCTGGGGGTCGGCGGTCATCTCGCCGCGCTGCGGCGGACGCGGGTGGGCCGGTTCGGTCTGGCGAACGCCGTCGCCCTGGACCAGCTCGAGCCGGGCGGTGTCGTGCCGCTGAGACCGATGGGCGACGTGGCGCGGACCTCGTTCGTCGTCCACGAGCTGTCCGCGGAGGAGGCCGACGCGGTCGGCCACGGCCGTCGCATACCGGCTGCTCGTGATGCGGAGCCCGTCGTCGCGGCGGTCGGTCCGGACGGGTCGCTCGTCGCGATGCTCGACGAGTCACGACCCGAGGCCCGCCCCCTCGTGGTGTTTGCGAGCCGCTAGTCGTCAGTGCGGCTTGCGAGCCACGAGCAGGTCGCGATGGATGCCCGCGTCGACCCGGTGGGCGAACCCGCGGAATGGGCCGTCGTCGCACACCTCGAGACCGGCCTTGGCGCACAGCGCGGCCAGGTCGTCGCGGCTCAGCCCGTGGGTGTTCCACGCGATCCCGACCGCGCCGCCCGGTCGGAGCACGGACACCCACACCGGGAGAGCCGCCTCCAGCAGCTGAGCGGGGCTGCGGTTGCGGCCGGCGTGAGCGCCTCGGCTCGCGTGGGCGACGCCGTACGGCGCGTCGGTGACCACGACGTCGACCCGACGCCGTTGGAGGAGCTCCGCGGTCGTCAGCGTGTCGGCGGCATAGACGGTCAGGGTCTGGGGGTCGTCGCGACCGACCTGCGCCTCGACCACCTCGGCGAGATGGACACCCTTGCGCCGCAACGGATGGGTACCGATCCGGTGCTTGACCCGCTTGCGGCGCAGCCACGTGGTGAGGAACGCCGCATACGACTCGACTTCGCGCCGCTCGACCTCGACGCCGACGGCGTCGTAACCGAGGGTCAGCGCCCAGCTCAGCGTCGTGCCGCGACCGGCCAGGGGATCCAGGACCGTGAGCCGCCCGCGGTCAGGGAGGTCGGTCGAGGCAATGGTGACGTTGAGCAGGACGCGGGTCAGCTGCTCGTTGGTCTTGCCCGGGTACTTCGGGATGGTGAGGAGGTCTTCGTCGAAGCGGGTCCCGTCCGGCGCCGGGACCGGCCGCAGCAGCGAGCCCTCGCGTGCGAACACTGCGTACGTGGCCGCCAGGCTGCCGAGGACGCTCGGGTCGACCCCGTCGGCCAGCTCGACGGCCAGGTACGGAACCCCCTCGACCGACGTGGGCGCGGCAGCCAGCAGTCCACCGGGACCGGCCGCCGGCACCACGATCTCGGCCTCGGCCGCGGTGATCGCCGGCGCGTCACCCGCGTACACCCGGTTGCTCGACGGCGCGAGCAGGACGAGGTACTCGGGCACGCGTCAACCCTAGGGTTCGCGCGTCGGCGCGCCTTCTAGAGTGTCATCCGTGCACGTCTGGAACGGACTCGCCGAGGTCCCCTCCGACCTCGGCCGTTCCGTCGTCACGCTCGGCAACTTCGACGGTGTGCACCGGGGGCACCGCGCGGTGCTCGGGCAGCTGGTCGAGCAGGCCAGCGCGCGCGAGGCGACGTCGGTCGCGGTGACGTTCGACCCGCACCCGCTGGCGGTGCTCTTCCCGGAGCGCGCGCCGACGCCGCTGACGTCGCTGCCGCAGCGGCTCAGCCTCCTCGCGGGGACCGGACTTGACGCCGTGCTGGTCATGGAGTTCACCACCGACTTCGCACGCCTGACGCCGGAGGAGTTCGTCGAGCAGGTCTTCGTCGACGCCCTGCATGCGGGTGCGGTGATCGTCGGCGAGGACACCCGGTTCGGCTGGCGGAACTCGGGCAACGTCGAGACGCTGCGCGAGCTCGGCAAGACCCACGACTTCGACGTCCTCGTCCTCGCCGATCTCGGCGACGGGCAGCGCTGGTCCTCGACGATGGCGCGGGCGCAGCTGGCGGAGGGCGACGTCGAGGGCGCCGCGGTCGTCCTCGGTCGACCGCACAGCGTCTGCGGCACCGTCGTCCACGGCGACCACCGCGGCCGGGCACTGGGCTACCCCACCGCGAACCTCGGGCGTGACGTCGACGGACTCGTACCGGCCGACGGCGTGTATGCGGGTTGGCTGGTGCGCCACGACCTTCCGGAGCAGACGATGGACCGGGTGCTCCCGTGCGCCGTGTCGATCGGCACCAACCCCACGTTCGACGGTCACGAGCGCCGGGTCGAGGGCTACGTCCTCGACCGCACCGACCTCGACCTCTACGGCGAGCGAGTCTGCTACGAGCTCGTCAAGCGACTGCGGCCCACGCTGAAGTACGAGGGCGTCGAGCCGCTGGTCCGGCAGATGCACACCGACGTCGCGCAGTGCCGGGAGATCCTCAGCACCATCGTTCCGTCCTGACCGCCGATATGCGGCTGGAACCGGCTGCTCAGGTCCTCAGTCCGAGCTGAGGGGCGAGGTCGACGAGGACGTCGCGCAGGTAGCGGATCGTCGGGCTCGTCCGCATGCTCCGCCGCCAGGCCAGTGACACCTCACGCGTCGGAACCGGGTCGCGGACCGGCAGCACCCGGACGGACGCGGGCAGCGGCTCACGTCCGAGGCGTGGGATCAGCGACACCGCGGCGCCGTGACTGACCAGGGCGATGTGCGAGGACCACTCCGCCGCCCAGAACGACACCCGCGGTGGCCCGCCGACGCCGCTGAACATCCGGGTGAGCCACTCGTGGCAGACGCTCCCCACCGGCGCGGAGGCGAACACCTCCCCGACGACGTCGGCCGGGGTCACCGACAACCGCTCGGCCAGCCGATGGCCGACCGGGACGAGGATGTCGGCCACGTCGACGCCGATCGGCGTGACCTCGATGTGGTCGGGGTGGGCGAGCGGCGTGTCACCCCACTGGTGCACCAGGGCCGCGTCGGCCTGGCCGGAGGCCACCGCCTCCATCCCCTGGGGAGGGTCGAGCTCGACCAGGCTCAGCGCCAGGTCGTGCCCGTCCGCCGCGACCGAGGAGAGCATCGGCGCCACGAGCCCGCGCACCGCCGTCGAGAAGGCCGCCACGCGCAGCCGCCCGGCGACCACCGATCCGGCGGAGCTGAGGTCCGACTCGATCTGCTCCATCCGGTCGAGCAGGTCGGCGCCGTGGCCCGCCAGGCGCTCGCCGTGGTCGGTGAGCAGGACGCCGCGTCCGTACCGCTCCAGCACCGCCGCGCCGGTCTGGCGCTCGAGCTTCTTGATCTGCTGTGACACCGCCGACGGAGTGAAGCCCAGGACCTCGGCCGCCGCCACAACCGAACCGTGCGACTGGACCGCTCGCAGCGACTGCAGGGCCACCAGGTCGATCATTCAGTGATGCTACAACGTGCGGCCCACCATGATTCGCTGGTGCTTCACGGTCAGAGCCGCGACGATGGTGTGATGTCCCCGCGCCACGCCCTCGCCGCCGTGGCCGTCGCGGTCATCTGGGGCGCGAACTTCGTGGTCATCGATGCGGGGCTGCACGACATGCCGCCGCTGACATTCGTCGCCCTGCGGTTCGTTGCCGTCCTGCTGCCGGCCATCTTCGTCGTCAAGCGTCCGGACGCCCGGTGGCGCGACATCCTCCTGGTCGGCCTGTTCCTGAGCTTCGGCCAGTTCGGCCTGCTCTACCTGTCGTTGCACCTGGGTATGCCGCCGGGCCTGGCGTCCCTCGTCGTCCAGGTCCAGGTGATCTTCACCGTCGTGATCGCGGCGCTTGCGCTCCACGAACGCCCGACGCGCCGCCAGCAGCTCGGCATCCTGCTCGGCCTCGTCGGGCTGACCATCGTCGCGCTCGGACGCACGGCCTCGACGCCGCTGCTCGCGGTGGTCCTCAGCCTCGCGGCGGCCCTGTCGTGGGCCACCGGCAACGTCGTGACCCGGCGGGTCGGCACCGCCTCGGGCCTGTCGATGACGGTCTGGTCCGGCCTCGTCGTCCCCGTCCCGATGTTCGCCCTGTCGCTGCTCGTCGACGGTCCGGACGCCGTG